>VGTH01000002.1:0-57500 GCA_016874755.1 Deltaproteobacteria bacterium
GCCGATGCTGGGCATTTCTTCGACCTTTCCACTGCGATTCGCAGAGCAGGGCGACCGCCGGTCGCCCCTACGAGGCGGCGTCGAAGCGGATATCTGTTGCCTTCGCTCCGGAAGAGTTTCACTTCGATCGCGCCCCAGCGATGAATAATCCGGGCTAGGAATGCTTCGACAAGCTCAGCACGAACGGATTTGTCCCGACGATTTCAACCTCTGATCCGTTCGCCCTGAGCTCAGTCGAAGGGCTCCAAAGAATTTTCAACAACCTGCTAAACTAGGCTAATGCGCCGCACTGTAGAGCTTGTCGATAAAACCGCTATCATCTAACTTTTTTACAAAACGCGGTTCGGCCAGATCCTCGACTTTAAGTGACGCAACTTTCGGGTTTTGCACCGCCATCAGTCTTTGCGCGTTGCGCAAACCATCCAACGATGGATAAGGTTTGCGATTCAGCGTCGACAACAGGTCTAGATACCCTTCTTCGGCGGCCTGTCGATCGGCCAGGCGCAGATTCTTCATCATCGATTTCAAGACCACCGGCTTGTTCGCCGGTTGCTGGGTAAAGACCAAACTTTCCGCCAGCGCGGCGATGACCTTTTCGATCATCGCGCCTTGTTGGTCGAGATAGTTTTTCGCGACGCCCAAACCCAAGCCGGGAAAAGCCACGTTGCTCTGCGAGAGATCGGTCAAGGTGGTAAATCCTTTGGCAGCCAATCGGCGGCTCAGTGCCGGCTCAAGCGCAGCCCCGTCGATGCGGCCGGCTTCGAGCGCATGGGCGGTTGTCACCGGGTCGCCGGTTTGAATGAAAGTAATATTGTCTCGCTTGGGCTCCAGGCCGAGGGACTCCAAAGCGAGCATCGAATACATCCAAGTGCTGCCGACAATACTCTGCACGCCGAGCCTTTTGCCGCGCAGATCTTGCGCCTGCTTGAGATGGGAGTTGGTCATCAATTTCCAACTGACGCGGCTGGAGATGGAGCTGAGCATCTTGATGTCGATGCCTTGTGCAGCCGCACCCAGCACCGACACGCCGGAGGTAAAGGCCAGCTGGATTTCCCGCGCCATGATACTGGCGACCAGTGTCGGTCCGCCGCGGACCAAGATCACTTGCGCTTCAATTCCATGCTTTGCAAAGATGCCTTGCTCCTGCGCCAGCCAAAGACTTAGCGCACTGCTGCTAACCGACGCCGTGCCGATGTTCACGCGCACCGGCGCTGATGCCACCCAGCTTGTGCCGCTCAGTACCATCGCAGAAAACCAGCAGAGAACCAGCCTTGCCAATCGAGATCTCATGATTTCCAACCGCTTTGCGACACGGCGCTATTTACCTTTCCTCAGTTGATCCAACAAGGCTTGGATCGGTTTGAAATCCATCCACTCGGGGCGGTTGATAAAAAGATACTCCTTGTCTTTGCGCCGGTGCGCCAAAGACGGCAGCACTTCCAGCGGCAGATCTTCGCGCAGCGAGCCGACCCGCAGCTCGTCGGTATTGGCGAGGCGAAACGCGATCTGCCCCTCCTGTGACAGGAACCAATTGATAAATACTCTGGCGGCGCTGGGGTGAGGATGGCGATTCATCAGCACGATGGAACCTGAGCCGGAGCCGATGCCCGGCGCTTCGGTGATCGCGTAGGGATTGAGTTCCTTCACGGGCAGTCCTTGCATCTGCGCGCGGTCGATGCGCCGACAGAGAAAACAGATGGGAAATTTGCCTTGCGACAGCCAGTCAGTGCCCTGGCGCAGGTCGCGGAAGAACGTCGGCTCCATGTCTTTGTAGATCTTCTCGATAAATTTCGGGCCTAACTGCGGGTGATGAAAAACATACGCCAACGCTGTCGAGCCCTGGTTGGCGTTCATCTGCAAGACTGCATATTTGCCTTTCCATTGCGGTTGCACCAAGTCCCAGGCGGACTTGATTTCTTTCTCATTGACGATGGAGGTGTTGAACGACAACGGCGGGCCGTAGAGAGCGCTTTCGTACATAAAATTGTATTGCCCCTCGGGGTCGACGTAGTGGTGCTTGCCCTGCCACCACTTGGAAAGATCGGTGACGTTGGGATGCACCAACGCCGGCGGCATGGGATCGAGCACTTTGGCAGGGTAGAGGTTCAAGTGCACCGCGGTCGGCCCGGCAAGAAAGACGTCGGCGAGAAATTTTCCGGCGCGCCGCTCGGTGAATAATTTCGGAAACAGATCGCTGCCGCGGCCGACGGAAGTACCGACCAGCTTTATCTTGGGATAGCGCTTCTGGAACGCGCCCCAGATAATTTGCGCGTGGCCGATGGAATCGGTGGCGTAGACGGAGACTTCGCCTTCCTCTTCGGCGCGTTTGACCAGCGCGTCCCACTCTTGGGCCGTGACCGGGCGGACCTCCGCGGCCCAAAGGTGGGTGGCGTGGACCAGGGCCAAAAGCGATACCAAGATTAGATGGCGCCATGGGGGTGTCATTGGACTATTTTTCTTTTTTTTGCGCCCTTTGCGTTCTCTGCGCGAGACATTCCGAGGTTTGTTGCGGAGGGGACGCGTCCGCGCTCCCGCGGGAGCGCGGACGCTCAGCGGCCTTACCCGTGATTACGTCGGTCGCAGATCGAATCGATCAGCGCTGGTTTGCCTTTTTTCACTTGCTCGATGGCGCGTTTCAGAGCGGCTTGCATATCGTCGCCGCTTTCGATGGGTCCTTCGGCGTACCAGCCCATCGATCTCGCCAACCCGGCGAAGTCGGGATCTGGCCCGTAAAGATCCATGCCGATGTGGGCGCGGTTGGGGTCGGTGCCGCGGGTGCGCGCCAAGACTAACTGGTGGTTCCAGTCGTTGTAGTAAGCGCGGTTGTTGAACATGACGACCAGCATCGGGATTTGATACTTCGCGGCGATCCAGAGTGCGCCGGCGTCGAACATCAAGTCGCCGTCGGGTTGTAGGTCTACCACCAAACGCCCGGTGCCTTTGTTCGCCAGCGCGACGCCGAGCGACAGACCGATCTGCGTGCCGGTGCCGAGCTCGCGGCCGCCGTGGCAGTAGGGCCGGTCGAAGTTCCACAGTTTTTTGCCCCAGGTGCCGAGATCGCCGGCGGTGAGCACCCAGTCTTCGCCCTTGATCGCCTGCCACACTTCGGAAGCGAGGCGCGGCACGGTCATCGGTTTTTGATCCCAGTGCTCCTGCGCCTGCTTTGCCCACTTGGCTCGGTTTTCCGCATGACGCTTGCCGATCGCCTCGGCGCGCTTGGCGATCTTTTCTTTGGAGCCGGGGATTTTGGCGAGGCGTTCTCTGACTAACCTAGTCAGCTCGGGCACAGCGGTGACCGGATCGGCGATCATGCGCTGCTGAGCATAATAGGGCCGCGCGTAGTCCATGGACCATTTGCTGGTCTCAATATCGGTGAAGCCGATGTCGATCCACGTCGCAGTGGCCGGCACTTTGTTGACGACGGTGCGTGTGGCGATGTCGCGCACATGGGTCGGCTTCTCAAAGTCGGCGATGTCGAGCGTCAGCACGGCGTCGACGCCTTCGTAGCAACCCTCGGGGTCCATGGTGAGATTGAGCCGATGATCGGTGGGGAAATTCAAGCGCGAGCCGACATCCCACACTGAAGCGCCGAGGGTCTCGGCGATGTCGATAATATGCTGCCAGCCATGGGGTGGCCGGGCCGCGAAATCGGCGATGATGGCGACGCGATTGGCGGCGGCGAGCGTGTCAGCCGCCTTGGCGAGCGCGACCGGATCGGCCGCCGGCGGCGTCGGCACGTCGATGGCACCGGGCATTGGCATCTCGACCTCGTGATCGAGTACAGCTTCCTGCAGACCGGCGTCGTAGCACATGTAGATCGGCCCCTGACGCGCGCTCATCATGATCGAATAGGCCCGCGCAAAGGCGCCGGGCACACCGTCGACGGTGGACGGCTGGTAATCCCATTTGACAAAGTTGCGGATCGCTTCGCCCTGCACGTTGGCGGTGTGAATCCAGTCGATGAACGGGCGGCGCTTCGGTTCGGCGAGCGGACCGGTGGCGCCGATGATAAAGACCGGCGCGCGGTCGAGGTACGAATAGTAAATGCCCATGGGCGCGTGCAGCAGGCCGACTAAATTGTGCACGATGGCGATCATCGGTTTGCCCTTGGCGCGGGCGTAGCCATGGGCGATCTGCACGGCGATCTTCTCATGCTGGCAGGTCAGCATCGGCGGCTTGTTCTCGCCGTAGTTTACCAGCGAGTCGTGCAAGCCCCGGTAACTGGCGCCGGGGTTGAGCGCGATATACTCAAAGTCATACTTTTTGATCATGTCGACGATCACGTCGGACTGATACTTCTTGTCGGATTTTTTGACTGTCTCTTCCATCCAGATCTCCTTCTTAGAAATCGTTGCTCGTTGATCGTGAATCGAGACTCGTTGATCGTGTTTCGTGGCTCGTGCTTGTTCGCTATCACCAACTACGAATCACGATCCACGATTAACGATCATTCCTACGCGTTTTCGCCGCGGCGCCAGACGATCGCGTCGACCAGCGCCGGCTTGCCGGCTTTCACCCGCGCGATAGCACGTTTCACTGCCGGGCCGACTTCGTTCGGGTCTTCGATCGCGCCTTCGGTGTACCAGCCGAAGCCCTTCGCGATATGCGCAAAGTCGGGCGGCGGTGCTTCCAGGTCCATGCCAATATATGCCCGCTGCGGATCGGTGCCGCGCTGGTGTGCCATGTGGATCTGGTGCGCCCAGTCGTTGTAGTAGGCGCGGTTGTTGTACATGATGATCAGCATCGGAATGTTGTATTTGATCGGCGTCCAGAGCGCGCCCAGGTCGAACATTAAATCGCCGTCCGGCTGCAGGTCGACGACGATTTTGCCCGTGCCTTTGTAGGCCAGCGCCGCGCCAATCGACATGCCGATCTGCGTGCCGGTGCCAAGCTCGCGCCCCAAATGACGATAGGGTTTGTCGAAGTCCCAAACCTTGTGCACCCATTCTTTCAGCGTGTTCGCCGTCAGCACCCAATCTTCGTCTTTGATCACCTGCCAGATTTCGTACGCCAAGCGCGCCTCGGTCATCGGCTTTTCGTTCCACTGCTCTTTGACCTGGTCCTGCCACTTTTGCCACTGACGGTCATGCTTTTCACCGATGGCTTTCTTGCGATCGGCTATTTTCGACTGCAAAGCCTTGTTGCCGTCGACGCGTTTTTTCACCGCCGCGCTCAGCGCGGGGATCGTCAGCGTGCTATCGCCCAACACGCGATGATCCCAATTGTGATGCTTATTGTAGTCGGTGGCCCACTTGCTGATCTCGATGTCGGCCAGGCCGATATCGATCCACTTGCAATCCAGCGCAGTAACAACGGTGATCTCGCGCGTCTGCGTATTCAACTTATGCGAGCCGCGCGTCCAGTCGACGACGTCCAGTGCGGCAATCACATCGACGCCATTGAAAGCGTCACCGTGGAAGCTCACGCTCAGCGGATGTTTGTTGGGGAAGCCCAGCCGCTTGTTAATGTCGAACGCCGAAGCGCCGACGGTTTCAGCCAGCTCGACGGTCGAGGTAAAGCCATAGGGCATGCGTGCGGCGTATTCCGTTAGCAATAGAGGATTGTTAGCCGCGACGAGCATATCGGCCGCCTGCTCAATGGCCGCCGGCTCGGGCGCCACGCGCGACGGCACTTTCACTTTGTAGTTTGGCACGTCGACTTTTTCTTTGAGCGGCGCCTCCTGCATGGCGGAGTCGTAGACCATATAGACCGGCCCCTGCGGCTCGCTCATCATGATCGAATAGGCGCGCGCGAAAGAGTCCGGCACGCCGTGAATACTGCCGGGCTGGTAGTCCCATTTTGTGAATTGGCGCACCGCGTCGCCCTGGGCGAAGGCCGTGTGAATCCAGTCGATAAACGGCCGGCGATATTTTTCGTCCATCGGCCCAGTGGCGCCGATGATAAACACCGGCGAGCGGTCGATATAGGAATAATAAATTCCCATCGGCGCGTGCAGCAGGCCGACGACGTTATGCACAATCGCGATCATCGGCTTGCCGCTGGCTTTGGCATAGCCGTGGGCGATTTGCACCGCAATTTTTTCATGTTGGCAGAGCAACATCTCCGGCTTGTTCTCGCCGTAGTTCACCAACGAGTCGTGCAAGCCGCGGTAGCTCGCGCCGGGATTGAGCGCGATGTAAGGGAAGTCGTACTGCTTGATCAGGTCGACGATAATGTCGGATTGCCAGCGGTCTTTGGATTTTTTGATGTCGTCGGCCATATTAGTACCCTCGCCAATGTCGGGGCGATTCATGAATCGCCCCGACGAGATTTTCTCCGAGCCTCTTTAGTTATCTGGGAACGGGTGGCGGTTCAAGGGTACCCAGCCGGTAGAAACCCTCCAAGTTCCCGTAGGTTGGGTTAGCGCAGCGTAACCCAACGTCCCCTCCATAACCGTTCATCGGAGTCGGGTTACGCGTTGCTAACCCGACCTACACTCTGTCATTCTGAGCCAAAGGCGAAGAATCTGCTCCATGCAAATGCGCGAAACAGCAGATCCTTCGCTTGCGCTCAGGATGACACTTTCCACGCTTACAACCCCAGATAAGCCCGACGCACTTGCTGATTGTCGAGCAGCTCATTACCGGAGCCCGACAACACGATTCTGCCATTTTCCAACACGTACCCGCGCTGGGAGATTTTCAATGACGCCGCAACGTTTTGCTCTACCAGCAAGATCGTCATCCCCCTTTGATTGAGCGCAGCGATGGTGCGCAACACCTCCTGCACGACTGTCGGGGCCAGGCCGAGCGACGGTTCATCGAACATGATCAGCTCCGGACAGCCCATCAGGCAACGGCCGATAGCAAGCATCTGCTGCTCGCCGCCGGAGAGCGTGCCGGCGAGCTGCTTGCGGCGCTCGGCGAGTCGTGGAAACAGGACCAAGACTTCTTCCATTGTTTGCTTCGCTTTCGTCCTGGCTCGGGGAAGCTGCGCGCCCATGGACAAATTTTCCAGCGTCGTCAGCGAGGGAAAGAGCTGGCGCCCTTCGGCCACTTGGCCGATGCCCAGATTGCAGATCTCGTGTGGCTCACTCCCGGTGATGTCAGAGTTATCGAAAATAATCCGCCCGGCGTGGCTCCGCTCGATGCCGGAAATTGCGCGGATCAGCGAGGTCTTGCCGGCGCCATTGGCGCCGACGATGGCGACGATCTCACCTCTGAGAACATCGAGCGACAGTCCTGCGAGCGCCTGCGCGTCGCCGTAGTACAGATCTAAATCGCGGATTTCCAGCAGCGCGCTCACGACACGCCGCCCTCGCCAAGATAGCTTTCAATGACAGCGCGATCACGCACGACCTGCTCCGGCGTACCCCTGGCGATCGCTTCCCCGTGGTGCAAGACGATCACTTTCTGGGCCAGCGCCATCACGGCGCGCATGACGTGCTCGATGAGAAGGATCGTAATGCCTTCGCGCTGGTTCAGGTCGCGCAGGAAATCAACCATCTCGTCGCACTCCGTTGGTCGCAGGCCAGCCATCACTTCGTCGAGCAAAAGCAGTTTTGGCCGCGTCGCCAGGGCGCGTGCCACTTCGAGCCGCTTGCGGTCCGGCAGAGTCAACGCTGACGCCGGCGCATCGCGCTTGGCCGCAAGGCCGAGCCGTTGAAGCACGGCATCGGCATGGCGCCGTGCTTCGGCAACGTTCGGCGCGCGCAGCAGCGCGCCGATGATCACGTTATCCAGGACGGTCAAACCGGCGAACGGTTTGACGATCTGAAAAGTGCGGCCAACGCCGGCGGCGCACACCTGCTCGGGCCGCAGTCCGTCTACGCGCCGATCCGCGAAACAAATTTCACCTGAATCGGCGGCGAGCGCGCCGGCGATGAGATTGAACAGCGTGGTTTTGCCCGCGCCATTGGGACCAATCAACGCAGCGATGGCGTTTTCTTCGACTTCGAAAGACACGTTCGCCACCGCGCGCAGTCCGCGAAAGGATTTGCTCACCTGTTTGACTTCTAACAATGAGGTCATTTTGAATCCAAACTCTGCGCCCCGGCGTCTCTGCGCGAGACATTATCAATCCCCAACTTCCTGGCCAGCGGACTCCACACACCGTGCGGCAGAAAAATAATCACAAAGAGCAGAATCACCCCGTAAACCAGTTGTTTCAATCCGGCGAACTGCCAGCCCAACGCGGTCATCAGCTCAGTGGCGATTTCCGCGAGCAGCGTCAACAGCGCCGCGCCGATCACCGGCCCAAAGAGCGTGCCGAGCCCGCCGATGATCGGCCCAAGGATGATCTCGATGGAGCGGCCGATGTGAAAAATCTGCTCCGGGAAAAGATTGTTGTAGTAAAGCGCGATAAACACCCCGGCAACGCTCGTCAGCGCCGCGCTCAATATCATCGCCAGCATCTTCCATTTGAAAACGTCGATTCCTAGCGCCCGCGCCGCTTCTTCGTCCTCGCGGATCGCCTGCCAGTAAAAGCCTGGGCGGCTTTTGAGCAGCCACGAACACAAAACCAACGCCGCGCCAGCTAACATGAGTGCGCCGTAGTAGAACATTGCCGGCGGGCCGCGCAGGTTGAGGAGATCAAGACTTTCGCGTTGGGTAACTTTCAAAAACAGCCCACCGGAGCCGCCGACCCAAGAGAAGTGATCAAAGCCGATGCGAGTGAATTCGGCGAAAGCGATCGTGAGTAGCGCAAAGTAGACACCGGAGATGCGATAACGAAAAGCAAGAAAACCGATGAACGCAGCGATCAGCGCGCACAGAAAAATCGCCAGCCATAAACCGAGCCACGGACCGATGCCGTAGTGAAAATACAGCGCTGCCGCGGCGTAGCCGCCGACGCCGAGGTAGAGCGCATGGCCGAGAGAGAGCTGACCGGCAAAGCCCATCAAGATATTCCATGCTTGTCCGGTGTAGGCGAAGAGCAGAATCAGCGTCGCCAGCGACAGAACGTAGCTGCTAGCAAAGGCAGGAAGCAAAAGCAGACCGGCAAAGAGGGCGATCAGCGCGCCCGTCGCGCGCGCGTTCACGATCTGTGGCCAAGCAAACCTTGCGGGCGAAACAGCAGCACGACGATCAAGAGAGCGAAGCTGAACATCGATTTCGCCGACGGCACGATGAAAAGGCCCGCTAGAGCTTCGCTGACACCGATGAGCACACCGCCGAGCAACGCACCGGTCATAGAGCCCAGGCCGCCGACGATCACGATGACAAAAGCGAGCAGCGTATAGGCAGGTCCGAGGTTAGGCGTCAGATCGACCAGCAGCGTCATCATGCAGCCCGCCACCGCCACACAGGCGGAGCCAAGTCCAAAAGCGAGAGCATAAAGTTTTTTTACGTCGAGGCCGACAACTCGCGCGCCGAGCCAATTGTCCGCGCAGGCGCGAATCGCCGTGCCGGTAAACGTAAAACGAAAAAAGCCAAACAGCGCCGCAGCCGTCGCGGCAGCTACCATGGCCGCATAAAGCTTGCCGCGATCGATCAAAAGCGGCCCGATCTCGATCGACTGGAGCAGCGCGTCAAGCTGCACGCTGCGCGCGTCGGGCCCAAAGAGGATCAAGAGCAAGTTCGTCATGATCACCGCGATGGCGAGCAGCAAAATGAATTGCGAGTGCTCCGGCCGAGTGATGAACGGTTGGATCACCGCACATTGCAAAAAGTAGCCGAGCACACAGAAAGCCGCGGCAATGGGAATGACGGTGATAAACGGATCAAGCTTAAGTCCCGCAAATAACATAACCGCCGCGTACATCGCGATGGTCATCATTTCGCCGTGGGCGAAGTTGACGACGCGGGCGACGCCGAAGATGACGGACAGGCCGAGGGCCATGAGCCCGTAGACGAGGCCGGTGAGGACTCCGGAAATGATAACGTTAGTAAAGTTGATCGGATCGAGCATTATTGCCACACCGGCAAAACGCCCTCACCCCAACCTTCTCCCATCGGAATGGGCGAGGGAGTCGGAGGGTCCGAGTTCCCTCGCCCGCGCATCGCGGGAGAGGGCGGAGGGTGAGGGCAATTCCTACGCGCGTTTGTAGTCTGCCCACGGAAAGTTTGGTTTAGCTTCGGCGGACGCGGATGGCAGCACCACCACCGGCTTCTGCCCTTGATTCTGTATGCACGCCGACAAATTCCCTTCGACCTGCCCCTTGGCGTTGAACTTGATCGGCCCGCCGATCATCATCCGATTCTTTATTTCAGTCTGGCGGATCGCTTCGGTGAGCGGTTGGGCATCGGTGGATTTCGCTCGCTTAAAAGCATCGGCGGCAATCAAGATCGCCTCAAATGTATAGCCGACGTTGAGCGCGTGAAAGCGCAGCTGATCCTTGGGATTTTGTTTGCGAAACGCCACGTCCACTGATTTCGTCAGTGCTGCTTTGGGATCGAACCACGGTACGTTGGAGATGCAGCCCTCGGACAATTTGCCGAGGGTTTGAAAAAATTGATTCTCGTACATGCCAGGAGAGCCGGGACTGATGATGCCCATGATGTTCCAGCGCTGCTTGATGATCTCGCGCCGCAAAATGATCGCGTCGTTCAAGCGGCAGACCAGCAGTAGAAAATCGGCCTTGGTTGCTTTGGCTTTGGTTACTTCGATGGCGAGGTCGTTGGCGGCAGGATCGTAGGAGATGGTTTCGACGATTTTGAACGGCAGATTGAGCTTTGGCGCGATCGCACCGATCGCTTTCGCATTGGCTTGTCCGAAGGTGTCGTTGACGTGCATGAACACGGCGGTGCGCGGCGTCGTGCCAGAGGCTTTGAAGAGGTCCTCGCTCAGCGCGAGGCCATTCTGCACCAGCTCGGTGGCGATCGGAAAATTCCTGAAAACAAACTTGTAGCCCTGCTCGGTGATCTGCGGCGCTGCGGCGATATTGATCACGAACGGCACGCCGCGCTGCTCCGCGACCTGCGCGATGGCAGCGGCGGCGCCGGAGTCGAACGGACCGACGAGGCAATGCGCGCCGTCTTGAATTAGCTTCTCCGCTCTCGTGCGCGCCGTGTCGACGTTGGTCTCGGTATCGGCATTCATCAATTCGACGTCGACACCGAGTAATTCTTTGATCACGCCCGGCGCGAGATCGGCGCCTTTTTGGCAGGACTGGCCGATTAGGCCCTGCAAGCCGGATTTGGGCAACAACACGCCAATTCTTAGTTTGTTCGATTGCGCCTGGACGATATTGAACGGCGCCAAAGTCGCAGCACCCGCGGCGAGAAGCAGTTTGTTAAATTGTCGGCGATTCATAGTCAACCGAAACAGTACTGACGCAGAAGTTTGCTGTCAATCTAACGATATCTACGGATGGTTTACGTGTGTGAATTGGTTGTCTTCGTAGGGTGCGCCGTGCGCACCCTGTTGCCTCTTGCCTACTGCCTTTTAGATTCTGAATTCCTTGACAGCATCGTCATTCAACTCGACGCCGAGTCCCGGCTTCTCGTTCATGGTCACCCAGCCGTCGGCCAGCTTGGGCAGCTCTTTGTAAACGGCGTTGACCGTCAACCAATTGTTGACGTGGATCTCGGCGCGCCAACCATTGGGCACGGCGGCGTGCAAATGAAAATCAAAATGATCGCCGTTGCCGATGGGCAAATTAAAGGCTTGCGCCAGGCCCGCAGCCTTCATGCCCATCGTGAAGCCGCCGACAGACAGCACATGGATGTTCAAAAAATCCACTGAATCTTGCCGCACCATGTCGGCGAGCTTATAAAAATTCTCCCACTGGCCGGCGGCGATCGGAATGCTGGTCTGCTTGCGTAATTGCGCCAAAAGATGCGGATCATTGTGCACGATCGGCTCTTCGAACCAGGTGAGATTCAACGGTTCGAATGCTTTGCACCAACGCACCGCGGTGTCGAACTTCATCAGACAATTGCTATCAGCCATTAACTCGACGTCGCTGCCGACGGCGTCGCGCACGGCTTTCATGCGCGAGACATCTTCCGCCGGATTGTCCGATCGATGCTCGGCACTGGCGCCGCCAGGGTCGCTTTCGCCGCGGATGTTAACGCGGCCGACTTGAACTTTGAGCCGGCTCTGGCCGCTGGCAACCCAATGCTTCGCCGCGGCTGCCAACTGATCGCGATCATAAGCACGCAAGCCGAACGTGATGTACGCGGGAATCATCTTTTGCGCGCCGCCAAGCAGCCGCCACACCGGTGTGTTGTAATGCTTGCCTTTGATATCCCACAGCGCCACGTCGATGGCGCTGACCGCATAGTTCCAAACGCCGCCATGGGCGCGGGTGTTGAACTTCCAAAGCATCTGATGCATCAGCCGCTCGTTTTCCAACGGATCTTTGTCTTTCAAGAACGGCAAAAGCTCCTGCTTGATCGCCGCGACGGTGGCGGCGTGCAGAAAACCGCCGATCTGCGAGAGGCCGACGAGTCCGGTATCGGTCTTGAGTTGGAGCAGCCGCACAGCGGTGCGCAGCGGCTGCTTGAACAGCGGTGGCGTGACCGGGATGTTTTGCAGTTCGATGATTTCGATGTCGGCGATTTTCATTTGTGTTCCCTTCTCGACAAGAGCATCTATCCCAAGTGCATCGCTTCGACGGCCCTCACCCTAGCCCTTTTCCAGAGCACGAGGCAACTCGGAGGCAACGGAAACTCGGCTACTCTTCGACACAGTTGAGCAACATCATGAGCCGACTCGCGTTAGCTACTTTGGCAACTCCCCAGCCGGCTTCGACTAGCTTTCCCTGCCGGCTCTCATCCATCACTCCTTCACAACACGAGCTTACTTTTCCTTCCAAATCTCCATCGCTGATCGGATTCTCCGGGCCGCCTCGATAACGCTCGTCGGCCCAGCCTGCGACTTGCTTGCCGCTTTTCAACTGAATCGCAATACGCGAACGCATTTTGTCGAAGCCCATCTTTTCGATCTCGGGATCGAGCTCAGTGGTGATCTTCTTTTGCATGGCTTGCATCGCGGCGGAGCCGACGAACTCGTCGGAAAATTCTTTCTTGCCGGCTTTGCGCGCGAGCGCGATCATTGCCAGCGCCGCCGGTAGAGAAAACTTCGCTTGCAGGTGATTCGCCGCGATTGGGTATCGGATGGGGTTCAGGATATTGGAACCAGCATAGACTTTCACGGAATCGATTTCTTCTGGTTTGATGTCGTTCTCGCTGACCAGATTCAACATCAAATCGATGGTCGGATGCGTCAGGACGCCGCAGGGATAGGGCTTGATCGACACGCCCGGCTCCACAATCGTCCAGGTTTTGCCGAAGCTCTGCGAAACTTTTTCCGGACTCACTCCGCCACCGGCGACGGCGAAATAGCCCCAGGGGCCGTCGAGCGCGTCGGGATCGGCGGTAAATCCGCGGGCGGCGAGCAGCGCGGCGGTGACGCCGTTCTCGGCGGCGCGGCCGACGTGCAGCGGTTTGGTCATCGTGCCAAAATTGCAGCGGATGCCGGCGGCAAAGCTGGCGGCGATGCCGAAGCCGCTTCGAAGCTGATCCCCTTTCAAACCCAAGAGTTTCGCTGCGGCGGCAAACGCGCCGAAGGTGCCAACCGTGCCACTGGAGTGAAAACCACGCAAGTAATGCTGCGGCAGCATCCACTCAGAAATCTTGCACTCGACTTCGAAGCCGGTGAGAAACGCGAGCATAAACGTCTTGCCATCGATGTTGCCGAGCTTCTGCGCCATGACCAGCGTGCTGCTCAGCGGCGGAATCGTCGGGTGGGTGAGCAACCCGTACACGTGGGCCGGATCGATGCTCACTTGGCTATCGTCCCAATCATGCGCGTGACCCGCCGTGCCCAGTACCCGCGCCGCCATCGGCGCCGGCACTTTAGTTTTGCCGCGGCTCAAAAGCAGCGCATCGGGTCGGCCGCCGATCTGTTCGGCCTCTTCGACGAGAATCTGCACCGTATGTTCTTCGGAGCCGGCAACGAACAGACCCAGTCCGTCGAGCAAACAGCGTGTGCCAATGCGCACCGCTTCGGCTGGAATTGCATCGAATGTTACACTCTCGACGAAGGCTGCGGCCGCAGCCGTGGTCTTGAGACCCGCAGGGATGGCGGCAAAAGGATTGTTATCTGCCATTGCGAAATTCTTTCTGCATAATCAGTCGACAACTTCGGAAATATAATAATCCAAAAACCGCCGGTGCACGTCGGCGCGCCGTTCGTTGCGCGCCATTTCTTCGCACTCCTGTAATGAGTGGGTTTTCACTTGGCCCAGCGGCGCGGCGATGATTTGCAGCCTGGCGCTGCGCACCAGATCGATGCCGTGGCGCAGGAGCTGATCCAAGCTCGTCGCTACCACTGTGCCACCGTGGCCGCGCAGCAGCACAGCGACTTTGTTGCCCAGGGTCTGCGCCACTTTGTCGCCGAGCCCGGCGTTGCGGATCAACACCGGCGAATCGTAGATCGGCGTGCCGCGGTAAAACGCCACACCGCAGTTGCCGATGACTTTAATCTGTTGGCCGGTAGCGGCGACAGCGACCAACTCGTCAGCATGGTAGTGCAAAATGCACTGGACGTCGGCCCGCGCTTTGTAGATCGATGTATGCATGGCGGTTTCGCCATTGGGCACGCCGAAGCCGTCGAGTTTGTTGCCGTCGGCATCGAGAATGATCAAATCGCGCACCGCCACTTTACCCGGCGGCATGTGCGGTGTGCTGAGGATTTTATTGTCTGGCAACCGCGCCGTGATGTGGCCGTAGCCGTCGATCAGGCCTTGGTGCTGCAATACCTTCGCGACCATTACTACTTTGTCTTTGAGTGCGTCCAGGGGCTCGATCATCTATTCCTCCGGGGAAGATTATTTAACCGCAAAAAGCGCGAAGCGGGCGCGATGAATCGCACCCCTACATTTACCCGACTCTCCCTTTGCGTCCTTTGCGCCTTTGCGCGAGGCATTCCGATTCTTTACACAACGTTCGAGCGTTTCAGAAAGTCGTCCCACAGCTTGGCCATGTCGCTGGCTTTGGCGTCCCACTCTTCGCGCGGGCTGAGCGGCTCGTCGTAGTGTTTGGGAAATAGGATGTGTACTTCGCTTTTCGGGATCAATTTACCGAGCGTTTCACCGGTCAGACGGCCGTGGGTGAGATCGTTTCCCGGAATAATGCACGCCGGCACTTTGATGGACTTAAGCTCCGCTTCGGTGGCGCCGATCACCGGCAGATCGATGCCTTTGAGAAAATAATCTTTCCAGTGCGACATCACTTGAATGAAGCGCGCTGGCTCCATTTTCATAAGTACATCGCGATTCTGCGGCCGCGCGGCGATGCGCTCTTTCCAGTGCTCCATCTCGCATACCGCGGCCATGCCGCCTTTTTGCGCTGCTGCGATGAATTGACCGTAATATTCCTCGGCAAGCCGCTCACAGGCGAAGCGGCCGCCGGTGACGCGCCAGAGCAAGAGCGCGCGCACCGATTCCGGATGGCGCAACGCGAACAACAGCGCCGTGCGGCAGCCCGAGGAGCTGCCGCCAACGATCGCCGGCAAGGCGCCCTGCTGCTTCATCAACTCGTGGACGTCGTCGGCCCAGATTTCATATTCCGACTCGGTGCCATCGATGCGCACTTCCGACGCCCCGGTGTTACGCCGGTCGAAGATCACGACTCGATAACCCTGGTCGGCCATTTTCTGCGCTTGGTATTCGATGCCGCTGATATCGCGCCTGCCGCCGGGGGACAAGGCGACCCAGGGACCGCTGGTGCCGACTATTTTGTAGTTCATGTTGACGCCGCGAACTTTAGCAATGGGCATTGGACACCTCCTATATTGGTGCAGTTGCGGTTGTTATGTCGCCGATTCATACGCAGCGTAGCGAACTTTACAAGTTTCGATCAGATGCGCTGCATGCAACGGCTCATTTCGTGATTCGTTCAATGATTTTCTCCAGGGCCGATTTCGCGCGGCGGTTGGCTGGTGATGCGCTGGCCACAGCGACGGTGTCCTGCAGAAATTCGAGCTGGTCAAGTACTGAGCGAAACTCGCGCGGCGATGCGCCTTGCCTGGCTTCGAGATAACCTTCGACGATGTCATCGACCTGGGAAGATAAATTGTTGTCCGCGAGACACCGCAACAGCTTGGCATCGACGGCGGAAACTGCATCCCAGCCATTGGGATTTGACTGGTTTCGTTTGCTTGCCTCGGCCTCCGCTTGCGCAAGTTTTTCGTGCACAGACCGAAGACTGGGTCTGCCCCCTTGAAGCTTGCTTAGAAGAATTTCACCGGCGAGCCAATTGTTGAGAGGATAGACCTCGATTGTCTTGCCTTCCTTCGACTTAAGCTTGTAGGCCCGCTCGTAATGGTCGCGCATTTCGGCGACGCTTTTGGCCTTGGCAGCGCGCGTCGTCGCCAGTCGCGCTTCCCGTTTCGCGGCGCTGCCGAGTAGACTACGGCGCTCGCCGCTGTCTCCGAATAGCTTGATCAGCGCATCGACGCGTGATTTCGCATCCTCTATTGCTTGTTTCGCTTTCGTGTCGTCTAGTTCCCGTGCACTACGGACCAGAAGACTACACAACTGTTCAAACACAGCGATCGGCGCACGAGCCTCTTCGGCACCCAGGCTTTTCTCGTACCACTCGATCGCGGTTTTAAACGCGCTCAACTCGCCGTAGGCTCTGCCCATGCAGGCTTGAACATCGCCTCGATCGATCCAATTCGCAGGAGTCTTGGCACGGATGCCGTCGACCCGTTGCTGGATGTCCGCGACTTGACTCGCGGATGCGGTGGCGGCGTCTTCAGCGATGTTTTCCAACTCGACGAGCACTTCGCTGACCGAGGCGTAGCTGCTGTCGCTCTGTCCAGCGCCAGTGCGACCGTCAGTGCTCGCCAGGCTGAAGGACGGATCGCCGTAGCATTGATAGGCGCCCCAGGTGTTGACGTCGCGGTAGGCGTCAAAGATTTCACGGCGCGCCTTGTGCACGGCGGCGCCGAAGGCGGTCCCCGATAGAAATACGCTGTAAAAGATCTCGGCGAATTTTTGCGCCGCCTCATCATCCACCGCCCAGCCGGCCGCAACGACGGCGCGCACGCCCATGCGAATCAGCTCGGTGGCAAGGTTGGCCGCGAGGCCGGGAAAGTTGATATCCGCGGGCTTGCTTTCGGTCTTGCCAAGATGACAGCAGTTAACAAACACCAGCTCGGGAACAACCCGCATCTGACGAATCACCGCGGCCGTGAGAAATTCGTTCGTGCCGATCACCATGCCGCTGATTTTTTCGGACTTTTTGCATGGATCTTGTTCTTTTTCAGCGTCCATGACGAATTCGTAAACGCCGTGGCCGGCAAGATGAACAATGCGGTAATCGTCGGCGTAGAGCTTTTTGAGTATCTCTTCGGCGAGCTCTTTAGGCTTGTCATCGTCGGCCGTGACGGCGTCCAGGGCGCGAATGACCTCGGCAACCTCGTAGCCTACTTTTTTCAGTTGCGCAGCAACACTCATGGCTTCGTCAACCGCGCCGGGCAAAGCGACAAAGGCGCTCGGCGGATCGCCCACCACCAAGGCTTTCTGGCCCTGCGCTGTCAACACGCGCTCGCGAAACTGGCTTGATTGCAATTGACGCAGCATGCCGGCTTGCACCGACAAAGGCTTGGGCGCCTCCAGCGCGCCATTGCGATTGTTGGGATGGCGCTCCTGCATAAGTTCCCAGGGATAGCGCGCTGCCGCGTCGTTTAGAATGAGCACCATGTTTTGCTGTTCGGGAGCGCGTTGTTTTAATTCGTTTGGCACCAACATTTCGAACAGCGTCACCGCCACCGCCGGATCGGTGCTCGTATGACTAACCGCCTCTTCAATAAAACCGTCGACAATTTTTCGCTGCGTAGGTTGCAGGTAAGCCTGGGTGCGCGCTCGGTCGGTCAGCAGGTGATAAGCCAGGCGGCATTGGTCATCTTCGACGATCTGCAGCCGCTGCCACCAGCCGGGGTCTTCGCCAAAGCTGACGCGGCGGCGTCTCCCGCTGCGCGGAATGACCACCAGGTTACGGTCGATTTCGAAGCGGCGCGCCAGATCGGTATCGTTGCTCATGCGCCGTAGCGCGCGCACCGCCTGGATCGCCCGGTCCTCGTAAAGCTCGATGATCTCCAGCTCGTCAATGTAGAGGGAATTTCTTTCTTGATTCGCCGTCAGCGCTTCGTTGGCGTTGGCGACGCCGCGCAGGATCGCCGCCACCGCGTCATCGATCGAAACTCCGCCAGCGCCGGTGCCGATCAGGAGCGCGCTCAATTTGAGATTGTTTTGCCGCAGTTGCTGCTTGTCCTCCGCCACCGCCACCGCGTAGGCGCGCGCGCCGCGCGACACCGCCCGCCCCAGGCCGCCGGGAGAAAGTTTGCCGACCTGCCCGAGTCCGATAATGACGGCGCCCCTTGGCCGGGCCGCCGGATTTAACAGCACGATTTCGCTGTCCACGGGTCCAGCGTAGAGCCCTAGGCGCAGGCGCTCGCGCAAGCGCCCGTCGAGTGAACGATCGAGATGCGCCTCGGCGCTGACGATGGTATCGCCTTCGTAGTGCCCGACCATGACCGGATGGCGGGCAAAGCCCAAGTTGCTGTGGACGACGGTCACTTGCGCTCTCGGCAACTCTTTGCCGCAAACCTTGCGCTGCTTGCCCAGCGCGCTGCGAATCAGGGTCTCGCCATCGGGATGCATTGGCGATCTCTCTTCGCGCAGCTCGAAGCTCGCCGGCACGCCACGGCTGGTCGGCGCACTCATGGGCAGCTTATCGGTCTGACCGGATTCGATCAGATCCTTTAATGCTTGAAACGCTGGCTCATGGTCGCACAAGTCGCCGTGCGCCGCCTCCATGTACCAGGTCTTCACTTCAGGCAGCCGTCCCGTCGACCACGGTACCCGGCCGTCGCCGTCGGGCGTCGCTTCGACTGAAATGTGTTTCTGGCCCGCTACATCGCTGACGATCTTCATCGCCATCGGCGTCGCTTGCGCATGGCCGGCAACGTAGAGCATGCGCTCCGGCACGACAGTTTCTTTGTTGTCGAGGAGATTGCGCAGGACGCGGCCCGCGTCCAGAACCTCTTTTACCGGCGGCGTCCATTTACGGCTCTTCTCGTCCGCCGCGCGCAGATCATTCCAAGTTCCGGACGCGAAAAAATCCATGCTGGTTTCGCCCGCCGGCATCATCTGCGCGAGCCCGGGATAGAAGCGCAGCACGTCGAGCAAATCGGTTTGATCATTGCTTAGATCGAGCATGGCAAGCTGCTTGACCATCGATTCGCGGGCAGTGAATACGAGCGGCACGATAAACGAGCCGCCATTGGGCGTGCCGAGCATGATCAAGCGCGCGTCTTTGTGTTTGCACATGCGCTCCCACGTCTCGCGATGCTGCGCGATCATCGTGCGGGCGAGCAGCCCACCCATGGAATGGGCGACGATCGTGACGGGATGATTGCGCTCTTCAGTTTCGTCGAGCTTCTTTTTGAGGGCGTCGGCCAAACGCGCGGCTTCCTCCAGAAGCGAGATGCGCCAATCATACGGGAACGGCACAACCTCATGACTGTGGCTGAGAAACTTGATGAAATCGCCGTAGGCGAGCCCCACCGGCGCTTCGGCGATGACACCTTTGGCATCGATCTTCAGCCGCGAGAGCCCGCCCAACGCGAGGTCAACCGGATCGATCCAAATGCGATCTTTACCGACGGCAAGATGGCTGCCCATGATACCCGGCAGGAGAAAAACCACCGGCCTGGGTTGCCCGTCGTCGCGCTTGTAGACCGGCAGCGCGGTGTCCGGATCGTGCACGCGAAAGTCGTTGAAGCCGTCGTCGGCCTTGTCTTTGCGCGCGATGGCGCGCAGCAATTTCGTGGCGCTGTCCTGGTTGGCGAAGTAGCGGAAGTGCGACACCTGGGAACCCTGGTGCAAAGAAAATTTTGCCGCGCCCTCGGCGCGCTCCGCGCCGCCGAACATGGCCGGCGTGTCGACCACCAAGTCGTGATCGCCCAAATAAAGCGGGTCGGTAACCAACGCGCCCAGAGTCGACGCAAGATTTTCACCCTCGATGTCCCCGGCGATCACGCGCAGCTCGCCGGCGACGCTGGCATCCGGCCGGTTCAGCAAACGAATCAATGGCGAGTTGGGAATCATCGCTTCGAGGCCCGGCAGCACATCGGGCTCGGCGCGCTCCTTGGCGATCGCCATGATCAATTCGCTAAAAACATCGATGGCGGTCTGCAGCACTGGAATTTTTTCAATCAGATTGAAGACGACCGACAGATAGAGGTCGAGTCTTTCGGAGGCGAGCGTCGTGCCGCGCGCCGGGCAGGCGACGCGCACGAAGCGCTCGACCCGCGGCGCCTGTGACTTGAGCAGCTTGTTAAGTTTATCGAGATCGCCGCGCTCGCCCTCCGGGTCGTTTTTATTGAAAAATTGCAAATCGGTTTTATCGAAGGGCTCGCGCCCGCCGGCGATGCTGGCGCGGCACAGCAGCTCTCCGACCAAGCCGCCGCGCGAATGTGAGATTATATGGAGCTGGGCGTTCTTCGGTAATTTGCCGAGCAACTCGATCGCATTGTCGATGGGGCTTTTCGACATTGTCTGATGCTCGAAGGCGAACACATTGCCACCGTAGCGTTCGAACAAGCCCGCCCGGATGTCACCGCTGTCCCAGAGCTTGCCAAAACTTCCTGCCGTCGATGAGGCCGCACCATGCAAGAACAATAAAATCGGCCGATCGTGCGGGATTGCGCCTGCCGATATGAGATCGAACTGGTCTTTCGTGTCGCAGCGAAACAACTCGCCGGGTTTTTTGAGCTGGTGTTTTTCGACGAGGGCGGCAATTTTTCCCGCGGCGAGCTTGGGCACGTCGATGTCGAAGAATCGCAAGGCTTTGATCGCCAGGCTGCCGATCACGCCACGCGCAGGAGTGCGCAGCGGCAGGCTCGGCGGGATGACCAACGCCCCATCAGCGCCCCTGTGCGTGGTGTCGGGCAGCACCTCTTCGCACAAGCGCCCGCGGGTGGTCCAGAAACGGGAGCCATCGGTCAATTCGATCTCGACGACCTCGTCGCGTGCCGTTGAAATCTCAACGCCTTTGGCCTGCTCGCCGCGCTGTGCGCCGATGGCAAAAGAGCGCTGCTGCTTAATCTTGATAACCTGGGGTTGCAGTGTTGGCTCGCTGATCGGTGTGCCAGGGATGTGCAGCTTTCGCTCTTGCGGTTTTCTCGCTTCAGCCATGCGTGGTGAACTCCTTTTCGCGGGCCTGGGGAAACCTCGACCGCGACCATAACCGATCCTCCGCTGGACACGCAACGGTTTGGGGCCCATCCATTGACATTCGCTGAGCGCGCATGGCATGCACCGCTCATGTCCTCCACTCGCACTTTCTTTGCAGCCATTACTTTGCTGTCCACTTTCACCGCTTGCGGCAATCTCGGTCGTGAAAAATGCAAGGGCGACCAGCCGGTCGCCCCTACATCGGACAGTTTGGATTTATGATTAGTATTTGTACTTCGCTTCCAGCGCTTTCAATTCGTCATTGCCCAAGTTGGCGTACCACTTGCGCGTGTCTTCGATGCCGGGCGTGCTTTTGAAATAGCCCGCCTCCGTGCCCTTGTCGCGCAGCTCTTCAAGCGCCATGCGCATTCCGTGCAGCGCTGCCACCTGCAGCACCGTGGGGATGCAGCCGATGCGGCCGCCCAACTCGCCGTAGCGCGAGATCGGCATGAGGCCGCGCGGCGGCACGCCGCACATCGGCTTGCCGATTTTAGCGAAGGCGCGAATCTCTTCTTCCGTGCGCGCGCTGACCCAGACAGCGTCGGCGCCAGCTTCGCAGCAGAGCGCAACGCGCTCAACCCGCTCCTGCAGGGAGTCTTTTGCTTCCGAGCGCGCGATGATGACTAAGTTTTTATCCTGGCGCGTGTCGCAGGCGGCCTTGATCTTGGCAACGAATTCTTCACGCGAGATCAAGCTAACATCGAACCCTTCATGGCCGGCGCGCTTCGGCGTCAACTGGTCTTCGATGTGCACCGCCGCAACGCCAGCTTTTTCCATTTCACGCATGGTGCGCACGGTGTTGACCGGATTGCCGTAGCCGGTTTCGGCGTCGCTCACGACGGGAATATCGACCGCGTCGCAAATCTCGCGCGCCTTGTTGACCATTTCGGTAAGCGTCAGCATGCCGGCGTCGGCGAAGCCGAGCGAGCGATGCTGCCCGCTGCCGGAGATATGCACGAGGGGAAACTTCAGCCACTCGACGAGACGGGCTTGAATGCCATCGCTGCAACTCGGCGCGATATGACAGACTTGTTGTTGCACCATCTGTTTTAGTTTTGCTCTTTTTTCTGCTGCCGTTGCCATTTTATTTTGTCCTTTCTGTGACTCGTTCAATTCTATTATAGAGATTTCTCTCCACCTATCTGGTGTTTCCTCCCCCGCCTGAGACTGTGTCGTAATGCGCAAAATTCCCGGGTTTGTCATCCTGAGCGCAAGCGAAGGATCTGCTTTTTCGCGCATTTGCATGCAGCAGATTCTTCGCCTTCGGCTCAAAATGACAATTGCGAAACAGTCTCCCTTCGGGGAGCACCAAGGTGGGGGCCAAATCTCCGCTACCTTGCGGCCCCCATCCTAACCCCGAGGCGGGGGAAGGAATAAGATTCGCGGTGCGGAAATCAAGCGCGCTGCACGCCAGCCTTGGCGAACTCATCTCTCCGCCCCACCGTCGCTTTTAACAGCTCCGGCGGGATCAGTTTAGCGCCGCCCAACACTTCGGCGAAAATCGCCATCTGCGCCGCCTCTTCGACGATTAGATTGGCCCGCGCTGCCGCCGTCGGGTTGGCGCCAAAAGCGAGCACGCCATGGTTCTCCAATAACACACACTTAGTGTTTTTCGTCGACCGGAGTGCATCGGCGATATAGTTGACCGACTCTTTGGAGCCGCGCGGACCATACTTCGCAAGCGGCACGCCGCCGGTCATTTCGTTGCGCACCAGCGCTTCGGAGGAGCAACCGAGCGCCTTGCTCGCCAAGGCGAAGCTGGTCGCATAGGTCGAATGCGTGTGCACCACCGCGCCGGTTTCGGGCCGTTCTTTGTAGACGATCGCGTGCATGTGCACGATCTCCGCGTTGGTCGGGTTGATCTCGCCTTCGACCAGTTTGCCGTCGAGGTCGAGCAGCGCGAGATTTTCCGGCTTCAAACTGTCGAAGGAGCTCGACGCGGTCAGCAAAATCGTGTCGGTATTGGGCACGCGCACACTAAAGTTGCCGTGATGGCTCATGGAAAACGCGCCCATGCGCACGAGAAAGTTGGCGTTGTCGATCACCGCTTGGCGTAGCTCGGCGTGTTTGAGTGCCATAAGACCTCCAAATTTTTTCACCACAGAGGCACAGGAGGCCACAGAGATGGGAAAAGAAAGTTTCTCTGTGTTCTCCGTGTCTCTGTCGTGAGTAATCCTAACCCATAACTTCTGTCAAGCTGCGTAGGATGGGTTGAGCGAGAGCGATACCTATCATCTCCCCCCTCGGTGGGTATCGGCTATCGCCTCAACCTACCCTACAAAGCCGTCAAGCGCGGGGTCCGTTTGCGCTTTCCGTTTTCCGCGTTTCATAATTTTGTTCCGCCCGGCTGCTGAAATACTCCCACGCTCTATCCGAAACCTCCGTGCCCGAAACCTTCTTTGAGCTGTTCGAGATCCATGCAAGACCCCTAAACCGTGCAACCGTTTCATCTCCATACGCCAGCCCCAGGGTTTCTTCAACGGAAATTAGGCTGGACATTTCCTTTCACCAAAGATAATGAGAGGCGACGATGAAGATCGCCGCGATAACACTGCTTTGCTGGTTGGCGCTTGCGGAAACCGTCCGCGCCCAACCGGTGGTTTTTGGCTACTCGTCTATCACATCGGTGTTCTTGCCACTGTGGATTGGCAAAGAAGCCGGCCTGTATAAAAAAGACGGCATCGATGTCCAGCTCGTCTACATCCCAACGTCGTCGACCATGGGCCAAGCCATGTTTGCGCGCGAAGTGCACATCTCCACGGTGAACAGCACCACCGTTGTCCAAAGCGGGCTCCAAGGCGGCGACTTGGTTTTGATGGGCGCGCTCATCAACACCACGGCGTTCTACATCATGGCGCGCCCGGAAGTTGCCACGGTGCAGGACCTGAAGGGCAAACGCGTTGGCGTCACGCGGCTCGGCTCGTCGTCGGACTTCGCCATGCGCGAGTACTTGCAGAAAAATAAATTGCAGCCGGGCCGCGACGTTAACATTTTGCAGATCGGCGGCATGCCGGAGCTCGCTGCCGCGTTGAACAGCAACGCCATCAGCGCCGCGCCGATCTCTTCGCCGATGTCCTACGTCGCCGAGCAAAGGGGCAACAAAATTCTCGCCAACCTGGCCAATGAGGGCATCTATTTTGTCATCGCCGGCATCTCAACCTCGCGCCGCTTCATGCGCGAGCGGCGCGCCGATGCTAAAGCGTTTCTGCGCGGCTACGGCCGCTCGGTTCATTACATGTATCAGCACAAAGAAGAATCGAAAAAAATCCTGCGCAAGTACGTCAAAATCGACGACCCCGGCGCCCTCGAAGGTAGCGTGCAATACGCCTACGATTTCACCGAAAAAATCCCGCTGGTAAAACGCGAAGGCGTGCAGGTCGTGCTCGATCAAGAAGCGCCGAAAAATCCGCAAGCGAAGTCATCCAGCGCCGAGCAGTTCTACGACAACAGTTTAGTGCAGGAGCTGATCAACGAGGGTTTTTACCGATCGCTTTGGGGCCGCTAGGGTTCTGTAGCAGCATGAACGGACTTTACTCAGCGATTTCAATCTTCGATCCGTTCGCCCTGACCTCAGTCGAAGGGCTCCGAAGAATTTTTCAGCAACCTACTAGTGAGCAAATGACAGTCCTCTGAGCGCGAAACTGATGTCGAGCTTCCCCAAGATCCCATGAACATCCGCCAGCTCCGCCTCGTCACCGGCGTCATCCTGTTTACCTACCTAACGACTCATTTGTTGAATCATACGCTCGGCTTGATCTCGCTCGACGCCATGGAGGCCGGGCGCGTGTGGTTTTTGGCGCTGTGGCGCAACTGGCTCGGCACTACTGCGCTTTACGGCGCGTTGCTAACGCATCTGGGCCTGGCGTTTTACGCACTCTATCAGCGCCAACATTTGCGCATGCCTTTGACCGAAGCGCTTCAGCTTGCCCTCGGTTTGACCATTCCGATTTTGCTCATCATCCACGTCGTTTTCACGCGACTGGCGCACGAATGGTATGCCGTCAATGATTCCTACGCATCCATCGTCCTGACGCTCTGGCACGCCGACCCTTGGGCCGGTCTGCTCCAGGAGAGCGTGTTGATTATCGCCTGGCTGCACGGCTGCATCGGTCTGCACTATTGGCTGCGGCTGCACCGATGGTATGGCAGATACAAGACCGGTTTTTTGATCGGTGCCCTGCTGCTGCCACTGCTGGCGCTGCTGGGCTTTGCCGATGCGGGCAAGCAAGTCTCCGATTTCATCGCGCGCGACCCCGAGTGGATCGACAAGACCTTGCAAGCCGCCAACGCGCCGCGCGGCGCGGCACGCGCTTCGCTGATCGCCACGCGCGAGTGGCTGCTGCAGGGGTTCGTTGCGCTCCTCGTGCTGGTTCTTGCCGCTAGACTGGTGCGCCAACTCTATCAACGCCGCCACCGCATCAAGATCAGCTACCCCAGCGGCGTTGAAGTCGCCGTGCCGCGCGGTCTCACCGTGCTCGAAGCCAGCCGCCTTTGGAACATACCGCATACTTCCATTTGCGGCGGCCGCGGCCGCTGCTCGACCTGCCGCGTGCGCGTCATGGCCGGCGCCGATTTGTTGCCGCCGGCCAAACCCGCCGAGCAGCGCGTGCTACAGCGCGTTGGTGCACCGCTCAATGTACGCCTCGCTTGCCAGCTGCGCCCGACCGCCGATCTCGCCGTGGCGCCGCTGATTGCGTCGGCGGATCACGTGGCCAGCCACTTGAACCAGCCTGGCTACGCCGCCGGTGAAGAACGCAACATCGCTGTCTTGTTCGCCGATCTGCGCACGTTTACCGGCCTGGCCGAGCGCAAACTGCCCTACGATCTTGTGTTTATCTTAAATAGCTACTTCAAAGTGGCCGGTGAGGCGGTCACCGGCGCCGGCGGCGTCGTCGACAAATTCATCGGCGACGGCGTGATGGCTCTATTCGGCCTGGAAACCAACTCCGCCGAAGGCTGCCGCCAAGCTCTCGCCGCCGCCAAACAGATGTGTCTCGGCATCGAGACTCTTAACAAAAACCTCTCCGGCGAACTGCACGAGCCGCTGCGCATCGGTATCGGCATTCATCACGGGCCCGCCGTCGTCGGCCGCATGGGCTACGGCGCCACCGTGCATCTGACCGCCATCGGCGACACGGTGAACGTCGCCAGCCGGCTGCAAGATTTGACCAAAGAGTACGCCTGTCAGCTGGTGATCTCCGAGCAGGTCGCCCGCCACGCCGGCGTGGAGGTTGCAAAGCTGCCGCGCCATGAACTAAACGTGAGGAATCACAACGAGGCTACCAGCATCTACGTCGTCGCCGATGTGCCGGCGTGGATGCCTACATCAAAGGAGGGATAGTTTCGTGGTCAAACTCTTATTGACCTTTGCCTGCCAAAACTACGATCACACCCGCGCACTCGCCGATGGCAGCGTTACCCTCGACGGGGTCGAGTTAAAATGTGTGCACATCTCGCCGCCGTCGCAGATCTTTTTACGCATGTTGAACCAAGAGGAATTTGACGTCTCGGAAATGTCGCTGTCGAACTATTTGATTGCCCTCGGCAACGATGACAAACGATTTATCGCTCTGCCAGTTTTTCCGTCGCGTATGTTCCGCCATTCGTATATTTGGATCAACACCCACTCAAGCATCGAAAAACCGGAGGACTTAAAAGGCAAGCGCGTCGGCATCGCCGACTACTCGATGACCGCGCTGCTGTTTGTGCGCGGCCTGTTGCAACATGAGTACGGTGTCGCACCCGAGGATATTCACTGGTTCCGCCGCCGCAAGGAGCACTATGCGATCCGCTACCCGCCCGGCATCAAGATCGACAGCATCGATCCCGAGAATACCCTCGACGACATGCTGGAAGTGGGTTTGCTCGACGCGGTTGCGCTCACCCAACCGCCACGTGGGTTTAGAGAAGGCTCGCCGCAGATCGCCCGCTTGTTTCCCGATGTGCGCGGCACCGAAGCTCTGTACTACCGCAAGACCAAGATATTTCCGATCATGCACACCGTAGTCATCAAGCGCTCGCTCTATGAGCAGAATCCGTGGCTCGCCACGGTCCTCACCCAAGCTTTGCACGCCGCCAAGGAGCAAGCGCTTGAGCGTCTCGAAGAGGGACTCTGCCCCATGCCCTGGCAAGATTTGGACATTGAATATGCCCGCAAAAATTTCGGCCACGACATTTACCCCTATGGCGTGAAGGCGAATTTGCCGACGCTGGAAGCTGCAACGCTTTATTCATATGAGCAGGGCTTGTCGCCGCGCAAGTTTGACGTCGCCGAGCTGTTCGCACCCGAAACGTTGAACCTTTTGGAGAATGAATCGGATTGATGCACAAAACTTCGCGCGGGCTCAGCCACAACCGGATTGGGCAATAGATTTAACCGCAAAAAGCGCAAAAAGAATTCTTCTAATGTACGAGCGCGATTTATCGCGCCCGCAAACGGCGAGTACCGCAGTGATTTCTCGGGAGACCCAATGGCCACCATCAAATTCTTGTGCTGGAACGTCGAGTGGATGAACGACTTGTTTGTCGCCGGCAATGGACCGGCGGCCTATCGTCTCGACAATGAGAAGCCTGCCCATGGCGGCAAAGGCGCGACAATCAAACTACGCCGCGAACATCTCTCCGGAGTCTTGAAAGATCTGGCGCCCGACGTCGTCGTCATGTGCGAAGGGCCGTCGCGCAAAGAAGAGTTGGTGCTCTTCTTTACCACGGACGTGCCCGGCACTTGGAAAATCGAACTCCAGCGCAGCCCCGCCCGATCGCAAAACTTGGCCATCGCGGTGCGCACCGATACGGGAAAATTTGCCGATCCGGCCGTCACCTTCCGCGACACCGTCGATGACAGCCGCTTTAACCCCTTCATGGTCGACACTGACAGCGACGACATCAAAGAACAGCATAAATTCGAGCGCCGTCCCCTGCTCGCCGAGGTTTCTCCGCTGGGCGGCAAGTCGTGCACGATCTTCGGCGTCCATCTCAAGAGCAAAGGCATCTTCGACGCGCTGGAGTGGAGCAAGTGGTGGGACACCGCCGACGCCAATCGCAAGAAAATTCTCGCCCAAGCAACCCAAATCCGCACGAAATTTCTCGATCCATTTTTGACCGAGGCCGCCACCGCCGCCAAACCGTTGATCGTTTGCGGCGACATCAACGACGGGCCGGGGCTCGACGCGAGCGAGCGCCGGCTGTTCGGCAGTGGTGTCGAACGACTCATGGGCACCATCTGGAATCCCCAGGCCTGCTTGGGCAACGCCCTGTTCGACACTTTGAAACCAAAAGCCAAAGAAGAACTGGATTTCTCCGGCATTCACACCACCAGCTTCAGAGATCCGATTTTCGAAGGCGTCTACCAAAAGGAGTGGATCGACCACATTTTATATTCGCGCAACCAAGCCAACCCATGGGTCACCGGCGGCCAAGTGCACATCAAGCTGCCCGACGGCAGCACGATTTACGACAAGTACAAGCACGCTTCGGACCACTTTCCGATCTCGGTCGATGTGACGACGTAACCCATCGCTGCACTCACACTGCCTGTCGCCCTGCTCGACCTCGATAGCCGCAGCCTCCTGCGCCGCAGCGCGCGCCGCTTGACGAATGCATTTCTCTTCGGCATCCATGGCAATTAAACGATTCGGCGCAAAGCGCTCGATCAAAAGTCGAAACGCATTGCCCTGACCGCAGCCCGCGTCAAACACTACCGAATAAGAGCGCCGGCGTTCGGGAATCAGTTTCTCAAAATTTGTCAGGGTCAACGCCTGCACGTGATGCGTCCAGGTTCGGGTGCCGAGAAACCAAAAGCCGATCTGGGTTTCAGGGGAAAAGTCGATGTCGCCGCTCGACGGAGGATCGTCAAATCGAGACAAACTTGCGGAAGTAATTTTTGGACTCTTGCTGACCATTCGTTAGTTCGACTGTCGACGTATTCCCATCCGCTTTGTATACGAGAGCCCCCTTGTCAATTCACTTTCTAAAGTTGGGCCGAAAATTTCGCTCTTGAACGGAGCTTCCGCTTCGGTCTATCTTCGCGGCCATGGGACACGCAACGTTCGGCTTGACCTTGTCTAACCGTGCCATCGTCACCAAGAATACGCCGGTGAAGGAACTGATCGACCAGGCGGTGCGCGCCGAGTGTTCCGGTTTGGTCGACGCGGTCTGGGTGGGCGACAGCATCATCAGCAAGCCGCGCTTGGAATGCGTGCCGCTTTTAGGCGCCATCGCATCCCATACCGAAAAAGTTAGACTCGGCGTCGCCTGCATGGCGACCATCGCGCAGCGCAATCCGGTCTTGTTCGGCTTACAGTGGGCAAGCTTGGACGTATTGTCCGGCGGGCGCACGTGGCTCGCCGCCTGCATGGGCTATCCGGCGAGCCAACATCCCATGGCGGCCAAAGAATTAGACGTCATGGGCGTCGCCAGCAAAGAGCGGCCGCGGCGCATGGAGGAAATGCTCCAAGCGCTGCGCCTGCTCTGGTCGAGCCAGCACGCGACGTTTCATGGCAAATATTATAACTTCGACGACGTCGATCTGTTGCCGAAACCGGTGCAGCAGCCCTGCCCTATCTACATCGCCGGCACGCCGCGCCCGACCGCGATCGGCGACGCCGGCGTAGAAAAGGCGCTGCGGCGCATCGCCCGCTATGCCGACGGTTGGATGACCAACCAGATTGAGCCGGAGCTCCTCAAGTCACACTTGGCGCGCTTAAAGGCGTTGCTCGTCGAAGAAGGCCGCGATCCGAGTAAATTTAAAACCGTGCTCTACTACGGCACGAGTGTGAACCGCGATCGCGACGAGGCGTTTCGTCAAGCCAAAGTTTTCTTGGACGCCTACTATCAAAAAGATTTCACCCGTCCCGGCATCGAGATCTGGACCGCCTGCGGTCCGGTGGAGCACTGCGTAAAATGCATCAAAGAATTTTTAGACCTGGGCGTCGACCACGTCGCCATTCGGCCCATCGGAGATGATTTGGAAAAGCAGTTTCGCATTTATCTCGAAGAGCTGTTGCCGGCGCTTGCGGGATAGAATCCGGAATTTCACGCGCAAAGCATGCCCTGAGCCTAGTCGCAGGGGCGCAAAGGGCGCAAAGATGCTTCGCCCTGACCGCAGATAATTTAGAAAGGGAGTTGAATTACCTTGTATCAAGAACGACTAAACCGCCGCTATTAACCGAAGGCGTCGGTGAAGTCGGCGGCAGCGTCGTCATCGTCAAAGGCGCGCCGCATCCGAACACCGCGCTACTATGGGCGCGCTGGGTCGCCAGCGAAGAAGGTCAGCGTGTCTTCGCCCAGGCTGGAGAAACCCCGGTGCATCCTAAAGTAGAGCCGTCGGAAAAGGTCCGCCCGGCCAACGCCTACATGCTTGGCCAAGAGGACGTCAAAGAGTTTCCTAAGTACGAAAAGATGTGGAAAGAAATTTTTCAGCTCAGGTAGTCAAGGATTGACGGATAAGGCCGACCCATTCGCAGCCAGCCGGGCCAACCCAGGAGGCGAACATGAGAATAACCGTACTCGCGGCGATCTGCTTTCTTTCTTGCGCCGCTCAGGTCATCAACAGCACTGCCGACGCCCAAACACCCTACTATCAGGGTAAGACGATTCGGTTGATTCAGGGCCGCAACCCCGGTGGCTCGGGGGATGTGCGGGCCAAACTGGTCGCACCCTATTTAAAGAAATACATTCCCGGACACCCCACCGTCATCAGCGAGTACATGGACGGCGGCGGGGGGCGCAAAGCGGCCAATTATCTTTACAGCTCGGCGCGGCCGGACGGCCTGACCATCGGCCATGTGAGCAGCGGCATTGTCACCAGCGCCGTGTTGGGCGAAAGCGGTGTCCAATACGACATCGACAAGTTCATCTGGCTGGGCGCCACCGACAGCGCCTTTCACTATGCGCTCTTGGTGCGCAAAGAGTTGGGACTCACGAGCTTGGAAAAACTCCAGGGCCACTCGGGCCTGCGCGTCGGCGCCACTTCCATCGGCCACACGACGTATACGTTTGGCCGCACCTTCGCCTGGCTTTTGGGGCTCAAGGACGTAAAGTTTGTCCTCGGCTATGCCTCAGTCGAGATCGACGCCGCCATTGAGCGCGGCGAGCTCGACGCGCGCAGTAACAATACAGCAGAAGTGTTGCGGCGCTATCCCGATGCCTTCAACACGGCGCCGTTCAACATTCTCGCGATCTTCAAAATTCCGCGCGAAGACAAGGACCCAGCCTTCGACCATCTGCCACAAATAGACAACTTCGCAAAATCTGAAAGGGAGCGCCGGTTGCTAACGTTGATCCGCTCCACACGGCAGGCCGGAACGCCGTTTTTGATTCCGCCGGGCACGCCCAAAGAACAGGTGCAGATTCTCCGTGAAGGAATGACCAAGACCTTTCAAGACGCTGAGTTCCAGAAAAAATATCGCAAGATTACCCGCGATGACTTGAGTCCGATGACGCCCGAGGCGCAGCAAGAAACCATCCGGTCGATTCCCCGGGACCCCGAAACCATTGGGCTGTTCAAGCTCATCAACGGCGAAAAACCATTGCCGTCGCGATGAGACGTAGAGGCGTTTGCTCGCATAGTGTCAGATTAATGAGCGTGCTTATCGTTGAAATGGCTTGTTTGTTTTTCACCACGAAGATCACGAAGGGGCACGAAGTTCGGAAAAGAATTTACTACTTTCTTCTCTTACCTTCGTGTACTTCGTGTCCTTCGTGGTGACATCCCGCGGGAGGATAGCGATGGCGCAGACCGTGCTTTTGATCTTCGCGATTCTAACGGCCGGGGCAGTTTTCCCTGCGCATGGCGCCGAAACGCCCTATTTCCAAGGAAAGAACGTGACCTTCCAGGTTGGTGCCCAGGCGGGCGGCCGGCAGGACCGCATTGGCCGCGCCATGGCCAAGTATTTCACCAAGTATGTGCCGGGCCAGCCGACGTTTTTGATTCAAAACAAAACCGGCGGCCAAGGCATTCCGGCGATGCTCGCGCTTAGCAAAGCTCCCACCGACGGCAGCTTTCTGTCGATGGTGATCTCGTCCTATATGGAAGCGCCCTACTTCGGTGCGCCCGGCGCCACCTACGATCCGCGCAGCTTTGCCTACATCGGCGCGCCCAGCACCGGCAAGCAGAGAAACATCTTGGTCATGCACGGCCGCGCTGGCATCAAGACCCTCGACGACCTCAAAAGCCGCGAAGTCATCCTCGGTGCGCAAGGCGTTGGCAATCGCAGCTACTTATACGGACGGCTGATAGTCGAAGTCCTCGGCCTCAAGGTGCGCTGGGTGTTGGGCTACGACACCCTGCAGCTCCATGTCGCCATGGAGCAAGGTGAGATCCAAGGGCGCGTCAACGACGCCGCGTCGATGTTGACCGAGCGTCCTGAGTGGTTCGACAAGCGGGAAATAGTCCCACTTCTCGCCATGACCGTGCCCGAGGACTTGCCGCCCATCAAACATCCGTTGGTGGCCACCATCCCATCGATCATGCAGTTTGCCAAGAACGACGTGCAGCGCAACATCATTCGCAAGATCAACTCAACCAGCCGCCTCGGTGCCGCCATGGCCTTCCCACCCGGCACGCCAGAAAACATTCGAAAAATCTTCGAAGACGCGCTGCTAAAAATTGCCAAAGACCCGGCGTTCCGCACCGATTGGGAAGACATCGTCCTCGAAGGCCAACCCTTCGAGCGCATGTTTAGCGGCAAGGAAGTTATCGAAGATGTGAAGAGCTACACCGACTGGCGCCCTGAGATGATGAGCATGTACAAGCGGCTCGCGCACGAAGCACCGAAATGAGATGCCAGTGCGGCGTAACCGCGACCAGAGAATAGAATCGCCGGAAAAAACGCAAAACTCGGAGAGCAGGTTTTCACCACGAAGACCACGAAGATCACGAAGGTAAGAAAAACAATTAGAAATCTTCTCCGAACTTCGTGCCCTTCGTGCCCTTCGTGGTGAAAATCCCTCTTCGGGCTCCAGCCACAAATTTGGCATAACGTACAATCAGCGTGAGACAGTGCACTAGCGAGGATCAAACTATGAAACGGAGCACGGAGCGAATTCTCACCACCCACGTCGGCAGCTTGCCGCGTCCAACTGACTTGCGCGAAATGTGGGCGAAGCCGACGAGCGAAGCGGCACTGCAGGCGCGGCTGCGCTCGGCCATTGGCGAAGTCGTGCAGGGGCAGAAAAATACCGGCGTCGATATTCCCAACGACGGGGAGTTCGGCAAGCCCATGCGCTCGGCGGTCGACCGCGGCGCCTGGGGCAACTACATTTTCGACCGCCTCTCCGGCTTCACCGCGACATCGGCACAAACCATCGCACCTGATATGGCTAAACCGGGCGCGCCGATGCGCATCGTCGGCGTGCGCTGGGAGCAGCGCGAGTTCGCCGAGTTCTACGCTGACACCGGGCTCGGCGCGCCGAGCACACCGGCCCTGCGCCCAACCTGCACGGGGCCGATTACCTATACCGCGCAGAAATTTCTCGCCGAGCAACTCGCAAACTTAAAAGCCGCCACCGCCGCCGCAGGCATCGACGAAGCCTTTGTTAGCGCCATTGCCCCCGGCAGCCTGGAGATGTTCTGCCGCGACCAGAATACGTATTACCCCACCGTGGAGAAATTCTTAGAGGCAATCGCCAATGCGATGCGCGAAGAATACCGCGCGATCGTCGATGCGGGATTTATTCTGCAACTCGACGACCCTGGTTTACCCGGCGCCTGGGACATGCTCGATCCGCAGCCGAGCGTGGCAGAATACCGCCGCTACGCCGCGCTGCGCGTCGAGATTTTGAATCACGCGCTGCAGGGAATCCCGACGGACCGCGTGCGCTTTCACATCTGTTGGGGCAGTTGGCACGGCCCGCATACCACCGATTTTCCGCTGCGCGACATCGTCGACATCATGCTCAAGGTCAACGCCCAGGCGTACTTGACCGAAGCCGGCAACGTCCGCCACGAACATGAATACAAAGTCTGGCGCGATGTGAAGTTACCCGCCGGCAAAATCCTCATCCCCGGCGTCGTCAGCCACTCCACCGATTTGGTCGAACATCCGGAACTGGTCTCCGACCGCATCATCGCCTTCGCCGACGTCGTCGGCAAAGAAACCGTCATCGCCGGTACCGACTGCGGCCTCGGCGGGCGCGTGCACCCACAAATCGCCTGGGCCAAGCTGCGCGCCTTGCGTGACGGCGCGGCGATCGCGAGTAAGAAGTTGTGGGGTTAGGGTTTTACTCTTTAACCTTAGCGCGTCAATCTTATTTCTCCCGCGGGTCGTGTAGCTTCTCATCCGCGGCGTGATATTTTCCGGTGCGGATCAATTTCACCATGTTCGCCAACGCAAGGGCCGCGTTGCTCACTTCTTTGGACAAGTCCTTGTCCTTGTCTAGATCATGCCGGCCCAACTCCGAGTGCTCTCCCCTAAATTGAAAAGTTTCACCGCGCAACAGGAGGGCAGATGAGCGGAATTGCTTCACGCTTATTCCGCCGATAAATCCGGAAATCTTCACCGTCAACAGTGATGACACTATGGTGTGGGTAAAGCTCGCTCATGCGGATTATACATAGATCAGCGAGATCGGGCTGGCGATCACCGTAACGACTTGCGAGGGCTGCGAGTTGTGGCAAATGGTCTTGGCAGTCGAAAGCAAGGGCGATCAAACCGTCACGCATCATCGCTAGAACCAGTGGGACGCTGCGCAAATGAAAGGCCGTTTCCGCGAGAACGGCTTCGCAAGTTAGCAGCGGTTCAGTGACGCGGCTTGCCAGGTTCAGCGCCCATTTGTGATAACGGTCATTCCGATTAGCAAAACCGACAAGAAAGCCGGTATCGGCAATGCCTTTCACGAGCGGGAAAAGCCCTTGCGCTTGGAGAGATTCTTCGGCCCACGAACGGTTCCGGCTAAGCGCATGAAAGTCTGCGCGCCGTTGCCGGCTCTGGCTTTTTCTAATTGATCCCTTACGAGCTTTCCTTGCGAGACACCGCTTTTGGCGGCAGTGTCCTCTAACCAAGCCGCGAGATCCTTAGAAAGACGAATCGTGATTGTCTGACGCATTTGACAAAAGTGTACACAACTTTGAGCGCTGCTTCAACTGCGCGAATAAAACCCAGCGCCGTCAGCCGCTCGCGGTCCCGGTCCGTTCAGTCAGCAGCGTCATTTTCTTCTAAGGTTCCCACATCGGCCGTTGGGGCAAGGCTTTGTCCAGGTATGACTGCTTGAGAAAGAAAAAACCGTCGAAATGATCGCGCGGGTTGATTTCGACGCCGCTTTCGTAAGGCCCTGGGAAATTCTGATTTTGCATCCACCATTTTGAATGCTGCGCCAGAAAGGCAGCGCTCGACGTGAAGAATGAAAAAAGTGTGCCCGGCATCATGCAATTTCTTGTCGAGGGAGTTACTGGCAGTCGGTTTCTTCACCTTTGGCTCATCTATAAATGACAATGACGACACAATCGACACTTACCGCTTCGCGCGCACAGCCACCAATGCGGCGAGCAGCGCGCCGCTCACGGCGGCGAAATGCACCGCTGCCATTGGCACCCAGGTGCCGTCGGCGAGAAGTCCGGTGAGTTGTTGCAGCGCGGCGGGCCAAAAGAATTGCGAGAAAACCACCGCGCCCGAGGCGGAGCCGGTCAGCTCGCTGTCGACGGCCATGGCGCCGGCTTGAGCGTAGGGCATAGAGAGTCCCTGGGCGAGGCTGACGAAAATGCCTGGGACATAGAGCGCGGCCATTGAGATGCCGCCGAAGTAGAACCAGGCGATAAGCACAGCGCCATTAACGAATCCGAGCACGCCGCCCAGCAGGGTCATGAATTCGATCGAACGGCGAGCACCGATGCGGCCCGAGATGAAACTTCCCGTCATGAAGCCGAGCGGGAAGGCAAAAACCCACAGGCCGATCTTGGCGGCACTGGCGCCAAGATGTTCGGCGGCAAGAAATGAAGCCGCGGTCGCCTGGGTGTAAAAGGCCGCCGACTGCAGTCCCGGTTGCAGTATGAAGCCGACAAAGCGCCGGCGGCGCAGGAGCGACATGTAGCCGGCGAACACGCCGCGCGGCGCCGCAGCATTGCTGGCGCGGGTTTCCGGCACCGCGAAAATCACCGCAAAGATCACCACAAGCCCGATAATCGACGCAAACACGAACAACGCGCGCCAACCAAAAAGCGCCGTTAGCTGCCCGCCGATCGGCGGCGCCAGCATTGGCCCGAGCACGTAGGCGGCCGTGAGATAGGCGATCACTTGGGCGACGCGATCTTGACCGTAGACGTCGCGGGCGATGGCGCGCGCCAGCACGACGCCGCAACCGGCGCCCGCTCCCTGCAGCACGCGCCCCGCTAGCAGCATCGTCATGTTGGCGGCGGCCATGCAGCTGGCAGCGCCACAGGTAAATAACACGAGCCCGCCGAGGAGCACGCGCTTGCGTCCGTAGCGGTCGGACAACCCGCCATAGGCGACCGTGAAGAACGCCATGGTGAACATGGCGAGCGACATGGTGAGCTGCGCCGTTCCTGTCGAGACGCCGAAGGCCTCTTTCACCGCCGGCATGGCCGGAATGAAGAGATGGAGCGAAAGCGGCCCGATGAACGTAACGGAGACGAGCGCGACAAAAAAATACCAGCGCGGCCGGAAGGACATTGCCATGGTTTATCAGCTAGCGAACGGAAAAGCGCAACTGCTATGGCGCAGGGTTCTTTGTCACGATCAGAGGATAGCGCGCGCTGCTTCATCTAATGCCCGGGCAGCGGTCCAGCGCCGGCAATTTTCTTAAGTAGCTCGACGTCTTCAGAGTTGCGCGGCAGCTTCTTGATAACCCCGTCGAATTCGTTCGGCAAGATTGGCGTCGGCGAGATCGTAGTCTACGCCAGTCTCGTTCAGCACCGCTGCCATGATGAAACCGCCCGGCGGAAAACCCATCGTCAAACCAGCCGCGCGCGCGGTTCTGTAGATATAGTTGGCCGCCTTGCGCCCGCCGCCGCCCGCCATGTATTCGACCATGACGTTGGGCTGCCCAGGAATATGTTTGCGCAAATAAGGCAGCATCGCGCGCAGCCGCGCTTCGCCCGAGCCGCCCGGTTGCTGGCCGCTGATAATGGTGATGGTCTTGCCGCGATAAAATTGCGCTTGCGCCAGCGCGACGCTGGACGCTAAACCTAACAGGCAGACCGAGATCGCAGCTAAGACGCTAGCTTTGTGTTGGGTCGTCATCGATTTCTCCTCAAGGATCGTCGGCACGAGAATCCGGCTTTTGCATAGCTCGATTGTTCGATGGGAGTCAAATACCGCGCTGTGTCTCTTGAATCGACCTAAACTTTCATGATCTGTTGCCGTCGTGAGCGACGCCGAATGGGAGGGTCCGTGAAACGATCGTCACGCGCAATCGCTATCCTGTTTGCCATTCAAGCCTTGTTATTTTTTGCTCCGCACGGCGGCGCAGCCGAGAAAGCGGCTTGGCAGCTCGATTGGGAGAAAACCGTGCGCGCGGCCAAGCAGGAAGGCGAAATTCAAATCTACGCGGCGATCGGACCGTACGATCCTGGCATCTTCTCGGAGTTTCAGAAGGACTTCCCTGAGATCAAGCCAACTGTCATTCACGGCAACAGCAACCGTATCTCGCCGCGGCTGATGGCCGAACGGCGCGCCGGCAAATATCTCGCCGACGTCTATCTCGGCGGCCCAAATTCACTCTATAGCTTTTACCGCAACAAACTGTTCGATCCATTGTCAGGAGTGCTCGTCTTGCCGGAAGTGCTCGACACCTCGCTCTGGTGGGAAGGCAAGCACCTCTACGTCGACCCCGAGCGCAACTTTGTTTTTATCAACGAAGGCAGCGTCGCCGGTTTTGCCATCACCTACAACACCCAGCTCGTCAAGTCGGGCGAGTTCAAGTCCAACTGGGACGTCTTGCAGCCCAAGTGGAAAGGCAAGATCGTCAGCCTCGACGCCCGCGACCCAGGCTTTGGCGGCAGCGAGCTGCGCTTTCTTTATTATCATCCGGAACTCGGTCCAGAATTCGTCCGCCGCCTCTTCGGTGAGATGGACCTGACGCTCAGCCGCGAGCACAAACAGGCGATGGACTGGCTCGGCCTGGGCAAATATGCACTCTGCGTGTTTTGCCGTGACGGTTTCGCGACCGACGCGAAAGCGCAGGGATTACCGGTAGACTACATTCCACCGGCCAGCCTGAAAGAGATGCCGCGCCTGAGAGGTAGTTCCAGCGCCATCGCGCTGATCAACCGCGCGCCGCACCCCAACGCTGCCAAAGTATTCATTAACTGGTATCTTTCAAAGCGCGGCCAGATGGTGTACCAAGAGGCCCATGGCGACCGCGATTCATTGCGCATCGACATCGCCAAGGACAAAGTGCCGACAATGCTGCGCCGCGTCGCCGGGCGCAAATACTTTTTCGTCGATAACCCGGAATATATCGACTTAAAACCGGCGGTGAAAATTATCGACGACGTGCTCGGTGCCAAGGGGCGAGCGCAGTGAGATGGCAGAACTTGGATCGGCGCTGTATTGACGGTTTGTTTCGAACATCACCAATCCGTCCTCCGTTCGTCCTGAGCCCGTCGAAGGACTCCGAGGAACTGGTGTGAGGAGTATGGTTCTGTGAACACAGATAAACAGCTCGACTACCCCATCATCGACGCCGACGCCCATGTCGTCGAGTCCGAACACACGTGGGATTATCTCGAACCGTCGGAGCAGAAGTTCCGCCCACTCTGCTTGGAGACGCGCGAAGACGCCGGCATCAAGCGCGAGTTTTGGCTGATCGACGGTAAAGTCTGCGGCTTTCGCCAGCCGGCATTTTCCCGCGAAGCGTTGGAGGAGTTGGCGCGAACCACCGGCCGGCGCTACGCCGTCGATCGCGACGCGCGCGAAATGGCCAATGTCGCGCTGCGCCTCGACTACATGGACCGCAACGGTGTCGCCGTCCAGGTGCTCTACAATACCATCTTCATCGAGCAGATCAGCCAGCGTCCGGAAGTCGAACTGGCGCTCTACCGCTGCTGGAACCGCTGGCTCGCCGATATCTGGCGCCAGTCAGAGAATCGGCTGCGCTGGGCCTGCATGGTGCCAACGCTGAGTATCACCGATGCCATCGAGCAAATCCGCTTCGCCAAACAAAACGGCGGCTGTGCCGCGCTGATGCGGCCGGTCGAAGGTCAGCGGCTGCTGTGCGATTCTTACTTTTATCCCATCTACGAGGAAGCCAGCCGCCTCGACATGCCCATCGTCGTGCACATCGCCAACGGCAACCCCTGGCTGTGCAGCCTTTACGATCATCCGTTTCGCCTCGCCGGCACGTTTCATCGTTTCCGCGTGCCGACAGTGGCCGCTTTTAATGACGTGCTGCTGAGCGAAATTCACGACGTCTTTCCAAAACTGCGCTGGGGCTTCATCGAAGCCAGCGCCCAGTGGCTGCCGTGGATCCTGCGCGAAGCCAAGAGCCGCTTCAGAAATCTCGGGCGCGAGTGGACGAACAACGTCCCGCGCCAATACAACATGTTCGTCACCTGCGAGAACAGCGACGATGTTACCTACGTCGCCCGCGACGCCGGCGCGGATTGCCTGGTCATCGGCACGGACTACGGCCACACCGACCCGTCGAGCGACATCAATGCGATCAAGATCTTTCGCGAACGGGACGACGTCGATGCGAACGTGAAGCGGAAAATTTTGAGCGACAACGCCCGGGCGTTGTATGGGTTATGAGGTCTTTTTGGCTTTTGACGCCGAGTTCCCCTCTTTGAAAAAGAGGGGATAGGGGAGATTTTCGGAGCTTGTGCGGAGGGGTTCTTTTGAGCCCACAAAAAATCCTAACCTCCCTTCGCTAAAGGGAGGAACCGGCCAAAAAGGCATCCAAGAGAGATTCAGCTGTCGCATCCGAGTACTCCCTCACCCACTCGAATTCGCGAGGGTCTGTTTTTTCTTGGAACGTGGAGATTGCTTACTCCCGCTCTCTTGGAGCATTTCCCGCAGCGCCACGGCCTGATTATGCTGCTCATCATGCGCCGAATAGAGCAGCGTGACCGTTACCTAGCGGGCTTGCTGCTTCAACGAATCGATGATCTCCGTTCTATCGCGCAGCTCAGCGCGGTAGCGCGCACAAAACTCCTGCCACTTCGCCGGGTCGTGATCGAACCACTTTCGCAACTCGGTCGACGGCGCGATCTCGCGCAGCCACAGATCGATGCGGGCTTTCGCTTTCGAGATACCGCGCGGCCAGAGGCGGTCGACCAGCACCCGATAACCATCGCGCGGCGCCGCCGGTTCGTAGATGCGTTTGATTGCGAAGTTTGCCACCGAGCTAGATTCCCGACCCCAGACTAAAGTATTCTGGCAAGACTTTTCGCACTTCCGGATCTTCCAGCGAATAAACGTTCATGCGCACCAGCGGCGGTACATAGATGTGCACCGAGATGGCGCTGTGATCTTCGGCCTGAAGATTGGAAATTTGGTGAATCAACGAAGTCTCCTCGACTCGGCCGTTGCCAGTCGAATACACCGCCGAGCTGAGCGCTTTGATCATGCCGTTCGGAGCTTTTTCGAACAAACACTCCGTGATCTCGCCCTGGAGAATCTTAATGCCACCGAGCGAGCCGGCGTGGTCGTGAATCGACGATCGTTGGCCGGACTTCCAGCACATGATCATGATCTCGAACTCGTTGGTTCGGTGAACCAGATTGCGCGCGTATCTTTTATCGGAGAAAAACACGTAAGGTCTAAGCTCATCGTTTGAGATTAGAAGCCGGTCCAAGAGGTCCTGCATTCGCGCCGGATTCACCGCCGGCCAGTCGCGTTGCAATACTTCTATCAATGTTTGTAACGAAAGATCCGGTTTCATTCGCTATTGCCGCGGCATCGTCAGCGGACGAACTAAAATCGTCCTTCTTGTTCGAGCTTCTTAACAAACTTGTCGTCGACTAAATCTTCGGCTTTCAGGGCGCGAATTTTTTCATGGGTCGGTCCGAGAAAGCGGATCGTCGAGCGCACGCCGTCGACATTGGGATAGATTCTTCGCTGGTACATGTTCGCCAGGCGTTCGTAGCCGCCCAGGGCGTCATCGAGCCTTGGCAGCTTGAGTCCTCTGACCATGCTCTGCAGCACGCGCTCTTTGTTCTTTTGATCGAGCACAAACGTCACCGCCTCCGACATGGCCCGCAATAAGCGCTCGGTCGTATCGGTATTGGTGTTGACGTACTTGCGCAGTCCGAGCAGCGCCGTGTTCTGGTAAGGAATCTTCAACTTGGCCAGATCGGCAAGCACCGTGAAACCCTGGCGCTCCAGGACCGACGCAAAAGTATAGTTGAAATAGGCGCCGTCGATCACCTTCGCTGGCATTGCCTGCGCCAAAAGCGATTCATCGCCGACGACGCGAAAATTGATCTTATCGCGCTGCGGCTCCAGCCCCCAGTGCTCGAACGCGAGCATGGAGCGCATCCAGACACCGCCGCCCAAGCTTGTCACGCCGATGTTTTTGCCTTTAATTTCCGCCGCGGTTTTGATCTGCGGCTGCACGACAAATGTGCCTTCCAGGGTGTGAATCAGACTGGTGACAAACACCGCGTCCATGCCATTGCTTATTGCGCCAAGCGTCGACCCGGTCGCCGCGCCCATATAGAACTGCGCCTCGCCGCTCGCCAGCGCCGACAACGCCACCGCTCCATTGCGCACATGCACAGCGCGCACGTCGAGACCGTGCTTGGCGAAGAGCCCGTAGTCTTTGGCGACGAACATCGCCGTCTCGCGCTCGCTCAGGCTGCCGAAGGTGATGAGCAACGAGTTCGGCGCTGCGGCACCCTGGGCGTGCGCGGCAAAGAATCCCAGCACCAGGAACAGCGCGAGCGCTCTGATCGTCATAATGGCCTCCCCAATAGCTGCCTCGGTCTAAGATCACTTTTTGATTGCGGCTCCGGCGCGCTGAGCTCTTCGTCGTGCAATGCTCTTTCCGACCTTTGCGCCCTCTGCGTTCTCTGCGTGAGATGCTCTGATCCGATTCCTATCGTGCCGCGCCCTTCTGCTCCAGCTCTTTCTTCACTTCCGCAATCCACCTCAAGTCAAGAAACCGCTCCGCCGCCAGCGGTGTTTCTAATTTCAACGGCAAGCGCACACCATATTCTAAAATATTCCTCGCACCCTCAGCAGAAGGCATACCCGGCACACCCGCCGGCATGGCGCGCGACCAGTTCTTGATTGCATCGACCAGCATCGGTTTGGTGATCTTGCCGAAGGGCAATTTTCCCTCATCGCACCTCCATTCCACGAACGTGATAGATCACACGCGACGATTCAAAACTGAAAAGATAAACCACGAAACACACGAAACCGAGTTTTTAAGAGCACTTGAAAAAGACTGCAGCTTCTCAGAGACAGCGCCATCGCGATAAACTCATATCACAACGGCGCGGGGATAGCAGGGGAATTCAGAACTCAGACTTGTGATAAGGGTCGTTTTCTTGCCCGCGGCAACTTTTTTGATTTCCGGGAGCAATCAAGACTCTATCATTATAAGTAAACCCGGTGCTTCGGACTGCGCCCAAGTGACCCTCTAGCGTCCGCTCAAGCCGGCCGTCGCTGATTCGGTACAGGCGAATGATGCCGTCAGCACTGCCGATCGCCAATAAGTCGCCATCCCGCTAACAAGCAACGGAATAGACTCGAGTAGATGAACCGAGCTGCACCACCGGTTCAAGCATGTTGCGATCGAACCTGACAATGGCGGCGAGGCCCTTGGAGCGCGCCATGCCCGTCGTGGCAAACTGAGTGGTGTCATATCTTGCGTTAGTGAAATCGCAGTGGGTCATCACGCTGTCGCTGAAAACCGCGCCGGTGAGATCGGTGCCGATGAAGACGCCTTTTTCGAACAGGGTTTTTTCTGCGCGAACACCGCTGCGGTTGGCGGCGTGAAAGCAGCAACCGGTGCAGCGAGTTTGCGCCAGATTGGCTTTGCTAAGATCGGCACCGGTAAAATCGGCGTCATTTAGCTCGGCGCCTTCCAACACGACTTCCTGTAGCTGCGCGCCCATGAGCCGGGTCGCTGCCGGAATACGCCCGGCCAAGACCGCGCGCAGCTTGTTAACGGCTTGATTTCTTCTTCCATCCTGGCGCGAATGCGCGCGCTCCGATAGAGTACCTGCAGCGCATTTTCCGAGACGTTTGGCTGATATCCCGAAGTAAGAACCGACCGCAGCGGTTTTTGAATCACGTCGTTGCCGTCGAGCAGTGTCAGAAAGAAAACCACCTTGCGATCTAACTTCTTGGCGCCAAGCACCAACACATCGGGGTCACTGCGGCTCAGCTCGGCAAACCATTTGCGTGCTAGAAAGAACTCACCAAAAGAGCGGTGAATGAACTCAAAATCGCCGCCGTCGCGTCTGCGCCGCAGGAACGATGCGGCCTGGGCCTCGTTGACGATGTCTTGCACTTCCTCGTCACCGAACTCGATCTGCTTGCCGCTTTGCAGTCGGCTGACGAAGTCGGTCAGTTCTTTGGTCGTAAAACTAAACTTCTTGTCGCGCCACATCTGCAGGGCCAGCTCCATCATCAGCGCCAGCTTGGTCTCTTTGCTGAGCACAACCCGGCCTTTGGAAAAATCGCGGTCGACCCAGGCGTTGGTGTAAACGCTGTAAAGACTGGCAGCGTTGAGCGTTTCGCCCTCACGCAGGTTGGGCAGACTTTTCACGATCATGTCGAGCAGCAGCGGCCGCTGCGCCAAATCGCGCAGGTTGTAAATCTCCTGTATCTTTTGCCAGTCGTGGTCTGCCTGCGCACCGCGCGTCTTGCGCAAATAGGCGCGAATCTGCTCTTCGTTGAACTTTTGGAGATAGACAACTTCCGCGCCGGACTGCCGGCGCAGTTCTTTGTAAAGCGCGGTTTCCGCAACGGTGATCGACGGCCCTTGGCCGATCAGCTTGCTCTGTTCGTTGCCGTCTTTGAAGTAATGGGTTCGACAGGTCAGTAACACTTTCGCAGCGCCTTCGGCCGCGCCGCGCAACTCTTGAAAATTGGCCTGAGTGACTTCCCACTTGATGCGGTCAGCCATTTCATCGAAAGTGTCGAAAAATAAAACGATCTTGCCGAGACGCAGCAGATGCTCGAAGCGTTGAAAGTTGAGCCCGGTAACGCCGCGGTCGCGGAAATGTTTGATGACGATGCTTTTCAGGGCGACTTCTTTGCGCACTTCGCGCAGCGGAATCAGCACCGGCGCCGGATGGCGCAGCGGATCGTCGCGAAAACTGCGTGCAAGCTGATAACCCAAGAAACTCGCGAGGGTCGTCTTGCCAGTGCCCAAATCGCCAACAACCACGAGAAGATTGGAGCGAGAGTCGCCGAGCCATTTGGAGAGGTACTCGATGGAGTTATGCCGTTCGTAGGCGATGTCGGTCTCGACGTCTGGGCGAATAAAAAAGCTCTAGTTGAATCTAACATCGGCCACAAATCGACGTTCAATCCGCGCTTGCCGATGTTGCGTAGTTGCGCAATTGCGCAACTACGCAAATGACCAAAGACCAATCGCGCAACCTGCATTTACGGCGGTGGAGACTGTCACATCAACTTAGCGTTCAAATCTTCGGAGCCCTTCGACATGGCTCAGGGCAAACGGGCTGAAGGGTTCTGTTTGGAGAAAGTCCCATCTGGCAGTTTGGTGAATTGTGACTGCCGCTCGACGGTTTACGCTTGGTCGCTGCCCTCATCGCCCAACCCTGGCCCAGCCGCACGCCGCTCGAAGGTCATGAGCCCAGGACAGACTGGGCGAGCAGGCACAAGCGAAGATCGATTTCACAATCCAGGAGAAAAACGTCAATCGAGATCTTCTCCTTCATTCTTGCTATTTCTTGGCCCCACGGCCAATATGAGAGAACTGTGCGGGCTCGAGCGCGAGCACGCAATTCATCAAGGAGAAATGGCGTGAAGTTTGGTTACTACATTCTCAACACCTACGTGCCGGAAATGGACGGCGACAGCAGTGCGCTTTATTCCCATTGGCTCGAACAGATCGATGCGGCGGAAAGTCTCGGCTTCGATTCGTTGTGGGTTACCGAGCATCACTTTCGTTACTTCGGCGGCATGATGCCGAGCCCCTCGGTGATTCTCGCCGCGGCAACTCAGCGAACCAAGCGCATGAAGCTCGGTGCGGCGGTGTCGATTTTGCCGATGCACAATCCGCTGCGCATCGCCGAAGAATTTGCCATGGTCGATCAGTTGTCGAACGGGCGGCTCTTGTTCGGCGCAGGGCGCGGCATGCATCCGACCGAATACGTCACCTTCGGCTACGACTGGAACAACGCCCAGGAACGCTTACCGGAAGCCCTCGACATCGTCGCCAAAGCGTGGAGCCCCGACGAGTTCGAATGGCAAGGCGAGCACTACAAATTTCCCAAGCTCAACGTCTATCCCAAACCGCGGCAGCAGCCGCACCCGCCGATCTATGTGACCGCCAATCGTGAGCCGGAGAATTTCAAGATGATCGCCCGGCGTAATCATCATTTGATGACCCTGCCGTGGATCGCGACCAATGAAGACCAGCGCCCGCGCGTGGAGATCTATTTGAATGCGTTGAAAGAAGCGGGGCACAGCACGGCGGACAAAGACATTTTCACCATGTATCCGATTTACGTCGGCGAAAACGACGACAAAGCCAAAGTGGAAGTGGTCGAACACTGGCACCGCTGGCGCAGTTTTGCCATGGAAGCCACCGGCTCTTTTCCCGGCACACCCACTTACGAACCCAGGCTCGCGCATCTGAGCTACGACGCCATGGCCCGCGACAGCCGCGGCATTTTCGGCGGCCCGGAAACCTGCGTGCGCGCTCTCAAAAAGATCATCGACGTGGTCGGCACCAACCACATCGGCCTGACGTTCCACTATGGCGGGTTGAGTCAGGAGCGCGTGCTGAAGTCGATAGAGCGCTTTGCCAAGCACGTGCTACCGGCGGTGAGATAGGAATTTTCCACCACGAAGGGCACGAAGGTAAGAAAAGAAAATAATTATTCTCTATCCGAACTTCGTGATCTTCGTGCGCTTCGTGGTGATTTATTCATTTCAGCTTCTGCAGAAATCCTTCTTTCTCGATCTCATCCAATAAGCTCATATCGACGAACTCCGCCGGATTCTTTTGCGCCGAGTCCATCTCTTTCAAAATGTTCTTGATGCCTTCTAAATTGGTGCGCGGCGGCATATCGAAGCGTTTGGCGAAAAAGTCATAGGTTGCCTCAGTCGCTTCCACGTCATCGATACGCAGATACTTGCGCAAAATCTTGATGCTGCCAGCCTTATTGCTCCGCACGTAGTGAATCGCTTCGATCTGTGATTTGAGAATATTCTTCACCAGCGGCCGCTGTTTCTCGAGCATGGCGCGCGTGACGATCAGCGACGTGTTGGGATAGGCGCTGAAGTCGCCGATGTCGGCGAGCACGTTCATGCCGCGCTTCTTGGCGAGGTGAATTTCCGGATAGGAGAGAATCGTCGCGTCGATCTGCCCGAGCGTCAGTGCGGTCAGCCGCGCGTTGGTGGCGCCGGATTGTAAGACCGTCACCTGTTTGGGATCGATCTTCCAGCCGCGCAGCGCCCACTGAATGCCGGTGTCGTTGGAGCCGCCGAAGCGCAGAATGCCGATCTTCTTGCCGATCAACTGCTGCGGCGTTTTGATCTCCGGCCGCGAGATCACTTGCAGCGACATGCGATTTTCCAACGTGCCGATCAACACGATCGGCGCGCCGCGCAACGCTGCGCCGATCGCCGCCGATGCCGAGTTCTGACTGAGCTGCGTGCTGTTGGCGAGCAGCGACTGCACGCCCAGCGCGCCGCCGCTGATCAGCAGCGGCTCAATATTGATGCCGTATTTTTTGCCGATCTCCGCCTCTTTGTTGACCCAGATCGGCAGCTGGTAGCCGGCAATGCCGCCGTAGCTCGCGTGTATCAGGGTCGGTTCGGCGGCGTGGAGATTTGCGGCCGAGAAACAAAGCAAAAAAGCTATCGCGAAAAATCGATGTGCCACGTTAGACTACTCTCCTACAATCGCTCCATCGCCTGGGCCATGCCGCGCAAGCACTCGCCGAGGGCTTCGCGCCATTGTTGTGCTTTCATGGGATACCTCCTTCAAGATGTCGGGATTCTTTTGTAAAAAATCGCGCGTGACTGCGAAGACGTTCATCGCAAATGGAATGTCCAAATCGGCCGCATTGAGCAACGCGCGGGCCGGCGCCCGCGGTTTAACCGCCGAGACGATCGCGGCAACTTGTTTTTCTTCGAAGGCAGCCTGCATTTCCGGCGTGCCGCCAAGCGGCTGCATCGGCGCGACTTTTTCCAATCCCAGCTTGCGCAGGACCAGCGTCGTCACCGTGTGGCCGGTGGAATTGTAGCGCGAGATGCCAACCGTTTGGCCTTTGAGCTGCTCGGCGCGGGCAATTTCCGGCTGGACGTAAAGCGTCATCGACGGCCGATTGGTCATCGCCGCAATCGACAACACCGGCGCGCCGCGCGCCGCCGCCAACACGACGCCGCTGATGCCCGGCGCGCTCATATCGAGACTGCCGCCGAGCAAAGCTTGAATGTTCGTGCCGCTTGACGGGATGTAGATTAGCTGAACGTCGAGGCCGTATTTTTTGAAGGTCCCGGTTTCATGCGCCATCCAGACACCGGCGACCGTCGGACCGACCGCGGAACAGGACAACCACAGCGGCGCGGCGAATACCGCTCTCGAGCCAAGCACATAAAGCCATAGAATCGGGACAACCAGTCGTATCATCCTTAAGAGACGCCTCTTTATGACCGCTAAAATAAGGCCATTGCGGCGCGAGCGTCAAGCGGCGAACAATTTCGCGATGGCCCGTCAGATAACGGTGGGTTCCACAGGAGGCCAAGGCTCTCACTTGTGCACGCCTGCGGGGTTCAACACTTCAGGTGAAACAGAACCTTAGAGAAACTTACTCTTGTTGCGCATCAATCCTGCCGATAATTTTTAAAAGCCTCGGGTCAAGTCAATTCGACCGCGGCTTGGATAAAGAGAAGTAACTAAGGAGGATTCGATGGGCCTGCTGTTTGTTCTTGCTGTTCTAGTGTTTCCAACCGCCCTGTCCGCCCAGACCTTCTACAAATGGAAAGATGAAAAGGGTCAATGGGTATTTTCGCAAAATCCATCGGCCGTAGGTAAAGCCACGGAGCGTGTCGACATGCCCGGATCGACGGCTGATACCAGCGCCGCGAAAAGTGACAACTGCGTGCCGTTCAAGCTCGGCGTGACTCGTGCCAACAAGGAGTTTTCATCTCGGGGTTCTTCCATCCTCGTCGAAGACTTCCAGATCAAGCTCCTGGACCAGACGGCAGCGAAGACTCAACTCAGCTGGTCGGCGCGGTTGCGCAATGTCGGCGGCTCGGTGGAGCCATTGAGTCTTATCGTCGATGTCTCCGACTGCCAGGGCTTTAAGCTCGGCAGCGGCGAGCGTGACAGCACGCTGGACCCACGGCAGGTAATATCGGTCTCGGACACAGTGCTTCTGACTGGCCCCTCGGCCGCAACCGTCGGCCGCTTTGCGCTCCGCCTTGGCACTGCGAAGACCGCTGAATCCAGCTCTGCGCCAAGCCAGTCCGTATCCAGTGACGCAAAAGCGGACGTCGTCTTGATAAGTCATCGCATCCAATCGGACAGCGAAGGTTTTTGGTTGGTGGGTCGAGTCCGTAACCGCGGCCGCATACCGGCGCGCAACGTTAGGTTAACCTACAAGTTGCGGGAAACCGGCGGCGCACGAATACCAGGAGGCTTGTTCTACCTGGACGGGTCCGAGCTCGCGCCGAGCGCCCACGCTGAGTTCCGCCAGCGGCTGCCCCAACTCCATGCCCGGTCAAGAGTCACGCCCAGTGTCGACGTCGAGTGGCAGTAAATTCGATTAACAGTAGCTCTATTGTGCAAAACGTCCATGCGAGGTTAGTGCGGCCGCGAGCGGACCTGCGCCCTCCTGCAATCGTTATACCGGGGAAACGAGCCGCCGCGGCTTTTCAATAACCCCACAAGCGTCCCATCCGGAGCTCTGACGACGTGCCTCAGCGGCTCACTGCGAAGATCGCGGCGCGTGTTGTCGCGCATCATTTGGCTCGTGCGCCGCCACAGCTGCGGTCCGCCTCCTCCACCGACATTGGGCGTGATCAACACGTTGGGCAGATTCCACAGCGGGCTCGTCGCCGGTAGCGGCTCCTCAGCCAAAGCATCGAGCCCGGCCCCTCGGATGCGCTCAGCCCCCAACTCCGGTGGTCCCCTTGCTTGTAATCGGGTGGGTCCCTAAAGTGAAATCGAGCAGCAACGTTTAGTGCAGAAAAGCTAGTCGCTCTGTTGGCGCGGGTCGGCTCGTTCTCGATGACCTGCTGTACGGCCAATGCATTCGACATCACACGGCCCGATGACGCACCGGTCGGCCTCAAACCATCGGCTGTCTCTTTCGCACAAACGATCAGGTGGTATTGCTTGCCGTTCATCGACGATAAAAGCCGGCGGGCAAAACTAGCGCGGAAGTGAGTGTATTTCAGGTCGTTGCATTACCGCGCTTGGGATGGCCGGATGGAACTAGTGAGCGGAAGCTGTTCGAGTTGCAAGTGCACCGGCTTTTCCAAAGCACGCTAAAGTTTGTCACCGGCTAAATGTTTTGACTAGTTAGCGCGCGGCCTCCGCGATGACATTGCCATTGCCCAAATTGGAGACGCTGGGCTGTCCGCCGCCGACACCTTCTTGCCAGTCGAGCCGATTGTTATTGCCCACGACGGCGATGCTGCGCGCAGCTTCGAGCGCGACGGTGTTGCGATTGCCCTGAACGTTGACTTGGCCACATGCACCGCGAAACGTGAGCGCATTGTCGTTACCCAGGATGTCGACATCCTTGCCGCGACACTCGACCGTGCGCTTGTCTCTATTTTGCAAGACGACGATGCGCTGGCTTGGGTCATTGCTTGGCGCTGCTTTAGTCTCTCCGCCAGCCGGCGCACCGGGTTTTCCCGCCTGCGCATTTGATTGGACGACTACATTACCCGCGCCCGTATCGCTCAAGCGCGGCGGCTGGCCGTTGAAGGCCTTCAGCCAGGTGACGTGATTGCCGGGACCCGATACGATGATTTCAGATGTGGACTCGACAACGACCACGTTCGACGGACCCGAGATATTCACGACGCCGCAAGTGCCTTGCAATGTAACGTGATTGGCGCTGGATTGGACGTCGACATCCATGCCTCGACACGAGACAGTGAGCTTGCGATTGCCTTCAGGGCCCACGACAACGCGCTTGCCCGAGGCTTGCAGGTCGCGCCTATTGGATTCGTTTTCCGGCGCCGCGTCAGTTTTTCCAGCGGGCGGCTTGACGGTTATGGCTGAGCCATCGCCTCTCTTGACGGTAATGCCGCCTGGCTTCGTGATAGTGACGGAGTCCGCCGCCGGTGCGTTATTGCACACGAGCCAGGGGAAGAGCAGCACCGCACCAGAAATGGCACAACGGTGGGTCTTCATGACAGTGTCCTTTCATGGTGTGGAACTTTTGACTACCTTCTATAGTGAGAGGTCTACCCTATGAGGCCGCCGATTGTGTCGCTCAAGGATGGGGTGATCCTCTGTGAAATTCTCGTGGCTTTTTACAATTTCTGTCGCGTCGCGGCGATCAGTGCGTAAACCTTTTTCATTTCGCTTTTGCCAAAGCGCTCTTACAGAGCTCGCATGACTGCAGCTTTGTCGGCGTCAAGGGGACAGACCCAGACGCGCATATTCCTGCAACACCCGCTCTTTGAATTCGAACTCATGGCGTACAGACCGAATGCACTCGTCAATGTGCGGCCGGAACTTTTCGATGTCGCGCGGTTCGTATTCTTCCAGGAGCAGCGGCAACAACGATTCGTAATTGAGGTCGTCGCTGCTTTCGAGAATATTCCAGCAAGTCGCGGTGACGGCCGTTTGGTTGATGCCAAGCGCCCAGTGAATCGCTTCCACCGATTCCGGCTTGCACTTCCAACAGGTAACTTGGCCCGCAGGCTCCTCGACGTACCAAACAGTACCTTCGATCCCGGTTAACTTTTCGTCTTCGGTGGGCTTGTTGCGCCATGTGTTCCCCCGAGCGCAGCACGCGGCCGGGGAAGCGACCGAGTAAATAGGCGAGCGCTTGTTTTTCGGTTTTGGTGTCCGGAAATGTAATCGTTACCATCGTGAATCTCTCTGAAACAACCGGCAAGGATCAGTTTCGCTTTAGCTCTTTGACAACGCCTCTTCAATCTTCCGGGCTCTCCGGGAGAGCTTTCGTTCCTCGGCGATCCGCGATTTCATGCGTAAATACGCCGAGCTAATTGATGAGATTTTCTCCACCCCCACTGCTCTGCCAATTTCTCCGTGCCGGTGCCCGCCCAACTCTCGGCTTAAATAGATCGCCATCATCCGCGCCTCGTTTTCTTGGCCTCGCTTTCGTCCCCCGCGAATTTCTTCGACTCGTTTACCGTATTCCTTTGCGGTCGCTTTGACAATTTCAGCGATGCCTGTCCCAAAGATCTCCCGCGACTCCGGTTTCTCCGCTTCGACTCGTGCCTTATCGCCGAGCTTTTCGATCACTACTTCAATAAACTCTTTGCTTCCTAAGACTGGCTTCTGATACGGGCCTCGGTAAAACCGCTCGATCTCTTTCTCGACCCTGTCGTGCATGATTTTTTGGTATTCCTGCAATCCTCGGAACCGGGAAAGCACCTCACTTGTTTCCAGCCAGACCGGGCGTTGCTTCTTGTTCAAATACGACCAATGGCTGCTCCAGCGGTAAAAATCCACGTCCGTCACGATGCCGGCCGCTACTGGATTGTGATGAATGTAACGCACCACCGACAGAAAATGTTCCTCGGCGTCGATCAGAATCGCTTTGTAGCGGCCGCGAAACAGTGCACCGTCACGATGGTGCACCCGGTTGAACTTCTGAGTGTAAACGCCGTTTAAGTGGCGCATCGCCCGCGCTAGACCTGCCGTCGGCGTTGAGAGCAATAAATGGTAGTGATTGCTCATCAAGCAGTAAGCATAAATCTCAACCTTCCACAGCCGGGTGATCTCGCCTAGCAGATCGAGAAAACTCTGCCGTCCTTTGTCTTCGAGAAAGATATCGCGACGAGACTGCCCGCGGTTGATGACGTGGTAATACGCTCCGGGATATTCGATTCGCAGCGGTCGGGCCATGTGGAACGTCTATCGCAACGCGAGCAGGGAGTAAAGAGCTAAACATAGACTTGACCCCTTTTGGATTTCATCAAATAGTAAGCATAAATCTCAACCTTCCACAGCCGGGTGATCTCGCCTAGCAGTTTCCGCAATCGGGAATCAGCTCGAAGCCGCTGTGCAAGCCGCCGTGATAGCGCAGCCGCGTATTTTTGATTCTCTTTGTGCCGAGGCGCAGCCAATCCCAGGGGTCTTCTTTGTGCTCGCGCACGAATTTTTTCAAATTGCCGGTGTTGAAGAACTCCATCGGCTCGAAGCCGGCTTGATCCATGTGCGGCAGCGCCGGCAGCATCATGCCGGTGCGCATGGAAAGCGCCCAGAGACTTGAGTTGCCATCCCGCAAGGTCGTATCGACAATCTTGATTTCATCCATGGGGGCTTTCTCCTCGGCGCGTCAAACCACCCGCACGACTCTTTTTCCCTGCATGATCTCGGGGTCGTGATTGGGAAACGCCAGATCAGGCCGGGCCGCCGTTGCAATCGCGCGGTCGAGCGCGGCGACCGTGTCGCCGAGATCGTAGTACCAGCCCACCGGATGATGATCGCGGATGTTTTTGAAAGTGTAAGCGATGTCGCCGCAGAGCACCGCTTTGCCGGCCGCGGTGTCCAGCGCAATCATTTGCGAACCCGGCGTGTGGCCGCCGGCTTTGAGCAGATTCAACCCAGGGTAGAGTACGTGGTCACCGTCGATCAGCTCGATGCGCCCTTCTTTCTGTAGCTTCTCCAAGCCGGGCCGAACTTTCGGCCGAATCTGGCTGTCCAAAACTTTGTGGCGCATCCGTGGCCCGGTCCAGAACTCGAGCTCGGCGCGCTGAATGATAAACTTGGCACCCGGGAAATAATCGAAGCCCGTGAAATGGTCCTGATGAAAATGGGTGACAATGACAGTTTTGAGCTCGTCCGATTTGAGGCCAAGCTCGGCCAGCAGCTTCGGCGGGTCGATGAACTGTTTTCCTTGAGCCCATTCCGGCGCCACGTAGTCGGGATGATAGCCGGTGTCGACAACGATGGGACCGTTGGGTCCTTCAATGAACCAGAAAATATAGGCCACCGGTTTGTCCCGGTCCACGTCGCTGCGCAGGCAAGGCATGATGCCGGAGCGCCACCAGCTCTCGCTCATGCCCACCATCATCGCGTGCACGGTGTGATTTGCCATCGACACCCTCCTGAATTCTTCGGACTAACCGAACCATAGTCTGCTGCTACGAATTGCGTCAACTACAATCTCGGCACGCAGATCACCTTGAACGATCTGTCCAGCAAACATCTGGCGGGTGACATCGATCGTGCTCGAGTTTCACTTTAGGGACCCACCCGATTACAAGGAAAGGGACCACCGGAGTTGGGGCGATTTACGCTCGGTCCTCGTCAATCCAGTAAATTACGATCTCGTATTTCCAATTACTTTTCATCGCCGGAATCACGCGGTGAAATGAATTCGCTTTTGAGCGCGAGAGCCGCCGCCAACATTTTGACCGTGTGCGGCTTCAGCCCAGCGCGAAACACGATGTTGCCGTGGAACGGATTGCCGACTATCGGGCTTCTTTCGCATGGCAAGGGATCGGTGATCATTCTTACCCGGATCGAAGTTTCTTGAACGTCGGCAGTTAGAATCCGCGCGGCGCCATTTTGAACGCTCAATTTCAAGTTGGTCCATGGTGCCAGACTCGTAACGCTCGGACTGACCGCGAGAAAAAACGTAGTACCATCCGTAATCATTTGGATCGGCTTCGAACGTGAAACCCAGCCGACGATCTTTAAACGTCCATTCGAGTAAAACTGATCCGTCGTCCAATGCAGCCAATCTAAGCGGTGGGAACGAATTGTCTGCCGGGATGTACCGCGCAAGCTCGGTCAAAAAGACAGAGAATTTCTTTTCGGCGCGGTTCACATAGGTTTCTGGATTTCTCGTAAGCGGATCTAATGATGGGATGACGCAAGAATTTTGTTTCTTACTCGTCATCCCAAGATGTATTTGGCGCAGGGCTTTTCACAGTGGCCACCGATCTCTTGCTTATATTAGCCACTTAGCTATGCCGCGGCAAGTTGTCAACGTCGGCGGCAATTCGCCTGAACAAAATCCACGCGAAAATTTTCCGGCACCCAAAAACGCAAAGAGCCCCAACCTCTTTCGAAGTTGGGGCTCCTTTTTTAAATCCGGCAGCGTCCTACTCTTCCATAGGGCGACCCTATAGTACCATCGGCGCTGGAGGGCTTAACGGCCGAGTTCGGGATGGGATCGGGTGTGACACCTCCGCTGTTGCCACCGGAAACTGTTCGGCCGTTGAAAAGTCCACCTGCTTCGTTGCGCTTGGTCGACTCGCGTACTCACTCAGTACGCCTCAGCTCGTCTCCCAGCGCGCGCCTCGCACCTGGCACTTTTTGAACGGCCTCAAAAACCGTGCAAACCTTGCTTGCGCTCGCTTGCTAAGCTGTTCGCTCACAACTGAATACGGGAACGGATCTGCAATTACATCAGTAGCATTGATAAATATGGTCAAGCCGCACGACCAATTAGTACCAGTTAGCTTCAACCATTACTGGTCTTCCACATCTGGCCTATCAACCTCGTAGTCTACGAGGGGTCTTTAGAGGTCTTACGACCTGGGATACCTTATCTTGGAGGGGGCTTCCCGCTTATATGCTTTCAGCGGTTATCCCGTCCGTACATAGCTACCCGGCAATGCGGCTGGCGCCACAACCGGAACACTAGCGGTACGTTCTTCTCGGTCCTCTCGTACTAGAGAAAACTCTCCTCAAGTATCCTACGCCCACGGCGGATAGGGACCAAACTGTCTCACGACGTTTTGAACCCAGCTCGCGTGCCACTTTAATCGGCGAACAGCCGAACCCTTGGGACCTACTTCAGCCCCAGGATGTGACGAGCCGACATCGAGGTGCCAAACACCCCCGTCGATGTGAACTCTTGGGGGGTATCAGCCTGTTATCCCCGGCGTACCTTTTGTCCGTTGAGCGATGGCCCTTCCATGCGGGACCACCGGATCACTATGACCTGCTTTCGCACCTGCTCGAGATGTCTCTCTCGCAGTTAAGCCGGCTTATGCCATTACACTCGAAGGCTGGTTTCCACTCAGCCTGAGCCGACCATCGCGCGCCTCCGTTACAATTTGGGAGGCGACCGCCCCAGTCAAACTACCCACCATGCAATGTCCCCCAGCTGGATGACAGCTGTAGGTTAGAGTCCAAGGCCAATAAGGGTGGTATTTCAAGGTTGGCTCCACGAAAGCTAGCGCCTCCGCTTCAAAGCCTCCCACCTATCCTACACATACTAACCCTAGATCCAGTGCAAAGTTATAGTAAAGGTGCACAGGGTCTTTCCGTCCTGCCGCGGGTACCCGGTATCTTCACCGAGAGTGCAATTTCGCTGAGTCCCTGGTTGAGACAGTGGGGAGATTGTTACGCCATTCGTGCAGGTCGGAACTTACCCGACAAGGAATTTCGCTACCTTAGGACCGTTATAGTTACGGCCGCCGTTTACCGGGGCTTCGGTTCAAAGCTTTGCCTTGCGGCTAACCTCTCTCCTTAACCTTCCGGCACCGGGCAGGCGTCAGGCCCTATACGTCGTCTTGCGACTTAGCAGAGCCCTGTGTTTTTGATAAACAGTCACCACCCCCGATTCACTGCGGCCCTTCTTGGCTCCATGCGCGGGCACTTCACCAAAAGGGGCATACCTTCTTCCGAAGTTACGGTATCAATTTGCAGAGTTCCTTAACCAGAGTTCTCTCAAGCGCCTTGGTATATTCTACCCGTCTACCTGAGTCGGTTTACGGTACGGTCACCTATAGTACTCGCTACGAGGATTTTCTTGGAAGCGTGGAATCAATCACTTTGCGTCCCATAAGGGACTCGTCATAACCTCTCGGTGGTAACGGCCCGGCGGATTTACCTACCAGACCCACCTACAGGCTTGAACCGGGATATCCAACACCCGGATGACCTATCCTTCTCCGTCCCCCCTTCGCTGATAACGCACCATCGGTGGTGCAGGAATATTAACCTGCTGTCCATCACCTACGCCTTTCGGCCTCGGCTTAGGGACCGACTAACCCTGGGAAGATTAACTTTACCCAGGAAACCTTAGACTTACGGCGAATAGGTTTCTCACCTATTTTATCGCTACTCATGTCTGCAGAATCTCTTCTAGAACCTCCAGTAGTCCTTACGGTCTACCTTCGCAGGCGACTAGAATGCTCCCCTACCAGATAATATCTCCGCAGAGATAATAAATTCGCAGCTTCGGTAATGTGCTTAGCCCCGTTACATCTTCGGCGCAGACTCACTCGACCAGTGAGCTGTTACGCTTTCTTTAAAGGATGGCTGCTTCTAAGCCAACCTCCTGGTTGTCTGTGCGTTTCCACATCCTTAACCACTGAGCACATATTTCGGGACCTTAGCTGGCGATCTGGGCTCTTTCCCTTTCGACCACGGAACTTATCTCCCGTAGTCTGACTCCCGTGATTGGGCAAAACGGAATTCGTAGTTTGGTTAGGTTTAGTATCCCGGTAAGGACCTTAGCCCGTCCAGTGCTCTACCTCCGTCCGCTAAACACGAGGCTATACCTCAATATATTTCGGGGAGAACCAGCTATCACGGAATTTGATTAGCCTTTCACTCCTATCCACAGTTCATCCGAGAAGTTTTCAACCTTCACCAGTTCGGACCTCCATTTTGTGTTACCAAAATTTCATCCTGACCATGGATAGATCATCCCGCTTCGGGTCTACTCCACGCAACTGAATCGCCCTATTCAGACTCGCTTTCGCTGCGGCTTCACCTCAATCGGCTTAACCTTGCTGCGTAGAGTAACTCGCAGACTCATTATGCAAAAGGCACGCGGTCAGGCATATCCCGAAGGACATAGCCCTTCCACTGCTTGTAGGCACACGGTTTCAGGTACTATTTCACTCCCCTCACTGGGGTTCTTTTCACCTTTCCCTCGCGGTACTAGTTCACTATCGGTCACGAGATAGTATTTAGCCTTGGGAGATGGTCCTCCCGGCTTCCCGCGGGATTTCACGTGTCCCGCGGTACTTGGGAACTGCTTCCAGAAAGTCCAATACATTTTTCCTACGGGACTATCACCCTCTTTGGTTGGCCTTTCCAAGCGCCTTCAGATATGAATTGGTTTGGTAACTTT